>JAIERC010000132.1 GCA_019747165.1 Sphingomonas sp.
GCCTGTCGGTCACGCAGGAGGACGGTGCCGTCAAGGTGATCGCCCCGCAGGAAGATACCCCAGCCTTCCGGGCCGGCATCAAATCGGGCGATTACATTACCCGGTTGAACGGCAAATTGCTCTATGGGCTGACGCTCGACGAAGCGATCAGCGAGATGCGGGGCAAACCCGGCACGCGATTGTCGATCACGATCGTTCGGCGCGGACGGGACAAGCCGATTGAATTGTCGCTGGTGCGCGAAATCATCGTCCAGAAGCCCGTAAAATGGGAAGTGAAGGGCGATATCGGCATCATCAATATCAACACCTTTTCAGACCGGACCGGCGATTATACCCGCGACGCGATCCTCCAGATTCGCAAGCAACTCGGCCATGATCCGCTGGGCTATATTGTCGATTTGCGCGACAATGGCGGCGGGTTGTTGAACGAGGCGATCAGCGTTTCGGACACCTTCCTTGATCATGGCGAGATCGTCTCGCAGCGCGGTCGGGAAAAGGAAGATATCCAGCGTTATTATGCCCGGCCCGGGGACGCGACCAACGGCTTGCCCGTTGTCGTGCTGGTCAATTCCGGCACCGCGTCGGCGTCTGAAATCGTTGCCGGTGCGCTGCAGGACCAGCATCGCGGCCTGATTCTGGGCGAGCGTAGTTTTGGCAAGGGTTCGGTCCAGTCCTTGCTGAAGCTTGGCCCCAAGACCGAAGTACGGCTCACCACCGCACGCTATTTCACGCCATCTGGTCGATCGGTGCAGGAAGGCGGCATCGATCCCGATGTGCTCGTGCCGCAGATCAGCGATAGCGATTACAAGACGCGGCCGGTGTTCCGCGAAGATGATCTGCGCCGCCATCTGATCAATGAAGCCAAGGTCGACAATAAGGTGCTGGAGGAAGATACCAAGCCCGATCCCCGCTTCACGGCCACGCCTGAAGAGCTGAAAAAGCGCAAGATTGACGATTTTCAGCTTTATTACGCGCTGCAGACGATTGCGCGGCTGGGTGGCGCGCAGCAAGTGGCGGCGATTAACCGGGTGGGAACGCCCAATCCGCAACCGATTGACCCGGAAACGCCGCCGGCCCCCAAGCCGAACTGATCATCATGCCGCCCGATTCCTTTCGTGCAGCTCGTTGGGTGGCGTTGTTGTTGCCCCTGGCGCTGATGGCGGGGGCCTGGGGATCGCAATTATTTGGCGGGCTGATCCCTTGCGAAATGTGCCATTGGCAGCGCTGGCCACATTATGCTGCGATTGTGCTGGCGACGCTCGGCTTTATCCTGCCGAGCGACGGCATCAAGAAGGTGGCTGTCGCGCTCGCTGCGCTGGCGATCATCACCAGCGGTGCGATTGGGGTGTTCCATGCCGGCGTCGAATATCATTGGTGGCCTGGGATCACCGCATGTGCGCTGCCCCCGGCCAGTGGCGGCACGCCTGATGAGATGCTTGCCCGGATCATGAACACCCCGGTGATTGCCTGCGATGTGCCGCAATGGAGCCTGCTGGGTATTTCGCTTGCCGGTTTCAATGCGCTCTTTTCGATCAGTGGCGGCGTTGCCATAATGCTGTTGTTGCTTAGGAGGCAAAGCGCGTGACCCAGTGGAAGCCAGGCGATGCCCGGCGCCGGACCGAATCGATGATCCGCGTCAACCAGGCCGGCGAGTATGGCGCGAGCCGCATCTATGCGGGCCAACTCGCGGTGATGGGCGATCGCGGACCCGTGGCGCGGGCGATCGCTGGCATGGCGGTGCAGGAAGAGCGCCACCGGGCATTTTTCGACAAGATGATGGCCGAGCGCGGGGTGCGCCCGACGGTGCTCCAGCCGTTCTGGGATGTCGCTGGCTTTGCGCTTGGCGCGGTGACTGCGGCGATCGGGCCGGCAGCGGCGATGGCGTGCACTGTTGCGGTCGAAACCGAAATCGACAAGCATTATGCCGAGCAGCTTGAAGCATTGGGCGAAGATGATCCTGAATTGTCGACGGCCATCGCTGATTTTCAGGCTGATGAAGTCGAACACCGCGAAACCGCGCTTGCCAGCGGCGCAGAAAGCGCGCCCGCCTATCCGGTGCTGACAGGATTGATTCGCATGGGTTGCCGCGTGGCCATTGCGACTGCAAAGCGAATTTAAGAGATGCCCGATCCGATTTGGTCGGCGGGCAGGGTGAAGGAGATTTCCCAATGGTGAAGCATCCGCAACAGGTGTTGCTGGCGGCCGTCACGCTGCTGCTCGCCCCAACGATGCTGTCGGCACAGACGACGGTCGTTTTGCCGCAGCGCCCGGGGGCGATAAAAAACGCACCGGCCAATGATGTGCCTGATGCGCCGGTCAACGGCATAACCTACTTGTATACGGCGACGCAGAAATGCCCGACTGATGCGGATGGCAATGAAATCACCGTGTGCGTCCGACGCAGCCCAGGTGATCAATTCCGCATCCCCAAGGACTTGCGCGCCAACAGCCTGAAGCCCGAATATCGTGCCTGGGCGCTGCGCGGCGCGGAGACCGTCGCCCAGGTAGGCGCTGCCGGGCTCAATGATTGCAGCACCAGCGGCGCGAGCGGGGCGTCGGGTTGTATCGGGCAAGCCTTTGACGAGGCCCGACGCGCGAACCGGGAGCGCAAGGCAGCCGCTAAAGCGAACGGTCCACAATAAGCGCGTCGCCGACACATGGTTTAGAGCCGGGGGGCAGCATGGCAACGATCGCGACGACTAAGGCCAAACCGCCAAAGCCACTCAGCGCTGATCGCTTTGAACAGCTGCTCGCAGCGGGCGCCATGATCTTGCTGGCCTTTGTGGTCGTCGCGCTGGCCAAGGGCATGCCCCATTGGGGCAAGATTCCCGCCACCGTTTGGACACATCTCGGCACGATGATCGTGGCGCTGGCGCTGACGCCGGTGATGCTGCTGCGGCGGCGCGGTGACCGTCCGCACCGCGTGTTGGGAAGGGTTTGGGTCATCGCGATGCTGCTGACGGCGCTGACCAGCCTGGCAGTGCGCGATGTCAATCATGGCAATTTCAGCTTCATCCATCTCCTGTCGGCCTGGGTGATCATCCAGGTGCCGTTGCTATGGTGGTCGGCGCGCACACACCGCGTTGCCCAGCATCGCAGCTCGGTGCGCGGCATGGTGCTGGGCGCGCTGCTAATAGCAGGCTTTTTCACCTTTCCGTTCAATCGGATGCTGGGCCAGTTTCTGTTCAGCTGATGCGGCTGCTGATGCGCTGGCAGCGGCGATGCGTGTGTTCCGGCATTTGACTATAGCCGCATCGCGCGCACCAGAAATCGCTTCCAATCTGCTGGCCGTTCGCGCAATCGCGGGGTCATGGTCGAACATATTCTTGGGCTGCTTGCCGACTTTACCATCTGGGTGATTTCAAGCGGGGGCTATCTTGGCATCGTCTTGCTAATGGCGATCGAATCCGCGTGCATTCCATTGCCGTCGGAGATCATCATGCCATTTGCTGGCTATCTGGTCTCGACGGGGCAGTTTAATCTTTATCTGGCGGCGACCGCAGGCGCGATCGGCTGTAATCTAGGGTCGATTCCGGCTTATGAAATCGGCAAGCGCGGCGGTCGCCCGGCTTTTCTGCGCTGGGGCAAATATGTGCTGATCGGGCCTGGCGAGATCGACAAAGCGGACCGCTTCTTTGAACGCTATGGCAACAGCGCGGTACTGATCGGGCGGTTGCTGCCGGTGATCCGGTCGTTCATTGCCTTTCCGGCAGGCGTCGCGCGGATGCCGCTGGCGCGCTTCCACATCTATACGTTTATCGGCTCATGGCCGTGGTGCTTCGGGCTGGCCTATGTCGGGATGGTGCTGGGCGATCAGTGGAATAACAGCCCCTGGATGAAGGCCGCATTCCACAGCGCCGATCTGGTGATCGGCGCTGTGATTGTTGTGACGGCGATCTGGTATATCCGTCACAAATTGCGCGACCTAAAGCATCATAACTGATTAAGCCGCGCAGCCGCGGCCGCCATGCGCTGGTCGCTATCGGTGCGGCGGTCCTTGGTCACTGCTTGATAGCGGGCGAGAATCTCAGGGCCTGCGCCTGAAGGGGAGCCTGCTGCAAAGGGCGGGGCAGGATCATACTCAAGCGACAGCTGGACGAGCCGGGCATGTTCTTCGCCGCGGATCGCCGCCGTCAGTGCCAGCGCGAAATCAATCCCCGCCGTCACTCCCCCGCCCGTCACCCGGTTGCGATCGAACACGATCCGTTCCTGCACCGGGATCGCCCCAAACCGCGCCAGCATATGGTGGGATGCCCAGTGGGTGGTTGCGCGGTACCCTTGTAGCAATCCTGCTGCGCCCAGGATCAGCGATCCAGTGCACACGCTGGT
Organism: Sphingomonas sp.; assembly: GCA_019747165.1. Lineage (GTDB taxonomy): Bacteria > Pseudomonadota > Alphaproteobacteria > Sphingomonadales > Sphingomonadaceae > Sphingomonas. The sequence goes on from JAIERC010000132.1 coordinate 4,330, forward strand.
GATCCATGCAGCGTCTGAGGCCGCCTGCCGGACCCAATCCAACGTCGCCCGATCCTCCACAGCATCAGCCGTCCCAAAACCGCCGGGGATGCACAGGATGTCGCAGGCGCGTGCATCAGCGAAGCTGGCGGTTGGCAACAGCGCAAAGCCAGCGTCGGTCATCACTGGATCGCGATTGCGGGCGACCAGATCGATCGTGGCATTACCCAGCCGTGACAGCACCTGCGCCGGGCCAGTCAGATCGAGTTGGGTGACGTCAGGGAAAAGCAGAAAAGCAATATGGATTGGGACAAGGTCGGGCATGCAAACCTCCATGGGGTCGAGGGATGCCCAGGCGATGCGGCGTTGATCGGCTTGCGCTCCCCGGTGGTGCTCCACCTGATCGCCAGTTACGCAAGTTGGCAGAGTTTACTGCCTATTGGGCGACTGCTCAATCAGTGATTTCACCCGCGGTCATCGTCAGGACGCGGTCGCACAGCATCAGGCTTTCGGCGCGGTGGGTGACAAACAGGATGGTCGGGCGCGGATCAAGGGCGCGAAACGCCCCAATAATCGCGGCTTCCGATGGCGCATCAAGCGAACTGCTGGCCTCATCAAGAATCAGCAGCGCTGGTTTGCGCAGCAATGCCCGCGCCAGGATCAGGCGTTGACGTTCGCCGCCTGACAGCACGGCACCGCGTTCGCCGACCAGCGTATCGAGCCCGTCGCTTAGCCCCTTGACCAGATCATGAGCGCCGACCCTATCCAGGGCCGCCCATAGCGCGTCCTCCGTTGCGGCACCGCCCCAAATGAGATTGTCGCGCACGCTGCCGAAAAACAGGAAAGGCTCCTGCGTCGCATAGGCAATCTGCGCCTGCCAGGCGGCGAGGTGGCGTGCGTCAAGGGGCGTGCTGCCGATATCGATGGTGCCTGATTGCGGCACCAGCAAACCGGCGGCGAGATCAAGCAAGCTGGTCTTGCCGCCGCCTGATGCCCCGCAGATACCGATCATCTCGCCCGCAGCGATCGTAAAGGACCCGCGCTTTACGCCGCCGCCCTGGCGGTGAAGATAACAGACATCGCGAAAAATCAACGGGCCGGGCACCAGCGGTAACGGCGTTGCCGGTTCAGTGCGCGCTGCCGCCAAGGCAGTGCGCATTTCGACAATCGCTTCAAAGGCCGGGAGCGTGAAGAACAACTGCGGCAGCGCTTGTTGCAGCGATCGGATGGGGCCAGCGACGCGGGTGAAGATGATGATCATCGTGATCAAAATCGCTGGCGACAGGCTGAAAAGGCCAATCCCCATGCCGACCAGCAACGTCACCGCGACGGCCGAGGCGATCCCGAATAGCAGTTGATCGCGCGCGCGCCCAAGCGAAAATTCACGCTGAAATCCCAATTGATGCCGTTGCAGCCGATCGAATGCGCCCGAAAACTCCGCCCCCATTCCCTGTGCCAGCGCGACCTTCAGGCCATTCAGCAATTGGTTGATCGCACCCAGCAGTTCTGCATTGCCCCTGCTGCTATAATGGCCAAGCGTGCTGATCCGATCGAGCCGGGCAAGCGCCGGCAGCGCGATCCCGGCGAGCAACAGCAAGATCAGGGCACCAAAGCCCGGTGCCAGCAGCAGGGCCAGGCCACATTGCACAATCAGCAAGGTCAGCGCGACGATGATCTGGAAGCATTGGGTGGTTGCCGATGATACCCGGCCAATCTCCCCGCTCAGCTGGCTGGTCACTCCGGCATGGTCGAGCGTGACCAGATCGGACCAGCGCGCCGCCGCCAGTTGATTGACCAGACGCGTGCGCTGTTCGGCGACGAAGCGGCTCTGCACTTGCCATAACACCCGGTCGCGCGCGAACAGCACCAGACTGCGTAGGATCATTACCAGCAGAAACACGGCGAGCGCGGTGACCAGCAGCGTCTGACGATTGTCGCCAACCAGCGAACCGACCCAGTGCAACAGGGTTTGACCGGTATGATTGCCGCCCGGGCCAAGGATGATGCCAATGATCGGCACCAGCAAGGCAAGCCCCAGCCCTTCAAACCCCGCAGCCAGCAGGACGATGCCCAGCGCCAACACCCCACGCCGCCCGCCGCTGACCAGCAGCGAGCCAACAAAGTGTCGCAAAGATCGTCCCCGCGCCACTATCATGATGATCCCGCGGCCGATCCCGCAACCATCAGGCCTGACTTGGCTTTTTCGCTGCCCGTGGCTAGCGTCGCGTGACAAGGCAGCAGATCGACATGGCAATCGCAATCACGGTGGCGCGCAAGATCGGGACGTTGGCGGCGGTTGGCCCCCGGCGTCAGCTGCTGGTCGTCGAGGCGGTCGGCCAGCTCGTCCGCGCGCGCTACCGGCTGAAGATGCGCGGCTGGACGCAGGTTGCCGCTGCGCTCGGTACAATGATCCCGGCGGATGCGGTGCCAGCGCTGGAAACGCCAATCAGCGCCGCCGAGATCGCCACTGCGCGGCTGGCGCGGCAGATTGGCTGGGCAGTGGGTGCGGTCGCGCCGTTCATGCCGTTTCGTGCCAAATGTCTTGAACAAGCGATGGCGGTCCACGCCATGCTCCGCGCCCGGGGCGTTGGCGCGTTCATGTATTTCGGCGCATCCCCCAGCGATGGGAAGATCAGCGCGCATGCCTGGATCGATGCCGCCGGGGTGCGCGTGATTGGCTATCCCGTCGCGCGCGAATTTACGCCGCTTGGCTGTTTCGTCCCTGGCCCAGTATCGCCGCTGTAATTGCTGACCGACGGCGCTAGGACAGGAGAAAATCATCTCTGGAGGCCCTGCCCGATGTCGACCCGCCTGAAGATCGACTTTGTTTCTGATATTTCGTGCCCATGGTGCATTATCGGCCTGCGCGCGCTGGAGGAGGCGTTGGCGCGCACAAGCGATGTTATTGACGCCGCGATAACTTTCCAGCCCTTTGAGCTCAACCCGGATATGCCGACCGAGGGCCAGAATATCGCCGAGCATGTCGCCCAGAAATATGGATCGACGCCTGAACAATCCGCCACCAATCGGGCGATGATCCGTGCGCGCGCCGCCGACCTTGGCTTTACGATGGCGGGGAATGCGCACAGCCGCATCTATAACAGCTTTGATGCGCATCGGTTGTTGCATTGGGCGGAACCAAGCGGCCACCAGGCAGCGCTGAAACGCGCGCTGTTTGATGCCTATTTCACCCAGGGGCAGAATATCAGCGATTATGACGTGCTGGTTAGCGCTGCCGAAGCGGCGGGGCTTGATCCGGTTGCGGCGCGTGCCGTGCTGACATCGGGCCAATTTGCGCAGGAGGTGCGCGCCGCCGAGCAGTTTTGGCATCAACAGGGAATCACCGCTGTGCCGGCGGTGGTGATCAACGACCGCTATCTGATCCTTGGCGGCCAGCCGATCGAGGCCTTTGAAAAGGCGCTGCGGGCCATTGCCGCCGAAGCCTGAAGGGGAAGAAGCCATTGTCAATTCAGGGGCTTGATCGACGCCGTTGGATGGGGCAGCTTTGCCGCAGAGGTGTAGCGGAACAAGCAAGGGAGCGCGCGAGGCATGCAGGATGTAATTCTGGTGCACAGCCATTTTGAGCCGCATATCGGCACGGAATTTACGGTGGTGGGGGAAAATGGCGCGACGCTGCCGCTGACGCTGACAGCAGTAGAACTTGGCCGTGGCGGTGGATGGTCGGGCCAGACGCGTGATCCCTTCACGCTCATTTTCCAATCCGCATTGCCAGAGGCGTTTGCGCAGGGCGGCTATGTTTTTCAACACGCGGTAATGGGCGAGGTAGAAATTTTCTGCGGCCCCTTCAATCGCAGCGACGAAGGCGTGCAATATGCCGCGACGTTTAACTGAGCGGACATCAACCCGGCTGCGCCTGTGCGCGATCAGCGTGGATGCCGGTGCCCGGCATGCGCTCCATTTCCAGATAAACGCCGGTATCGCTGACATCAACAAAGCCGAGCCGCCGATAGAGCTTTAGCGCGGGATTGAATTTTTCGACAAAAATGCCGACGCCAAGGCCAGATTGCGCCGCTGTATCGATCAGGCCGATGAGCATGGCGGTGCCGATGCCGCGGCCGCGCTGCCCCGGCATCAGGGCGATATCGACGATGTGTAGCCGGGTTGCGCGGCGATCAAGATATAATCGCCCGATCGGCTCGGCATGATGTTCGATCACATCAAAGCTGCAATCGGGAAAATGCTGCCGATAATGGTGATGTTGCGCGTTGAATTGCTGGGTCAGAAAGGCGTGTTTCTGCTCTTCTGACCAGTCTTGCGCCTGGGCGAGTTCGTCGGCCCGGGTCGATGCATAGAGCGCAAACAGGAAGGGAAGATCGGCGTCACCCTCGCGCCGCAAGTCATAGCCCTGAAGCTGTAACGCCGCCGGCAGGGTGAATGCCGGCGGCGTGGGATGATCAATGCTGCCCATCGTGATTAGTTGCGCGTCGGGAAAACGCCCTCAGTCGCTATGCAGAAATTCAGCGCCAGCGACGGTTGCTGGTTATCATGCGGACCCGATCCACCCGCTAGGCCGATTGCTTGCGAGGACATCGTCGTTGTCGCCGGCGGTGGGGCAAATAATTTGCTACTAGTGGAGACCCCAAGGCTGGCGTTATTGGTTGGGGTCGCGAAAGCTTGGGTTGGCGCACTGGTCGGCAGCAATCCATTGAGCGCATGAGTATGCGCGGGGATTTGCTGTGCCGTCAATGTCACCGAAGCGCTGCCGCTGACTTCACCGATCGTCCGTGGCGTCAGGCCGGGGCCATTGCCCCATCCCATTGGCGCATTGGATTGAAAATTGGGGATCCCGAAATTGGTCTGTCCGTCGCCGCCATAAGATGTGCCAATCACCGCGAACAACGCGCTATATTGCTGGATGGGCGGCGTCTGGCCACGGCAAAACAGCCAGCCCCGGGGGGCGAAATTGAAGCCGAAGATACGGATCTCACCGATAAATGGTTCCGACATAATCTTGCTCCTGCGTGCTAGTTGCGGCTGGGGAAAATGCCCTGCAGGGCGATGATGAAGCTGACGCACAAGGCGGGCATCAAATTGCTATGCGGTTGATTGCCGACGTTCATACCCACGGCCTCCGCCGCAAATTGCACAGGGTTTACCGGCAAGGAGCCCGCAACCACATATATTTTACCTGTACCGGTCGGCACAGCCGGCAACACGGTTGGCCCAGGGGCTGATGTCGTTGCAGCGGTGTTATAGACGTTCAACGCATGCGAATGCGCTGGCATATTGGGCGTCATAAGCGTCACCGTTTCCGCGCCGGCCTTTTCGCCCATCACCCGCGGAGTCAGCCCAGGGCCCTGGCCCTGCGAAATCGGCAAACGGCCCCGCATATCGGGCACGCCAAAGGTCGTTTGCCCATCGCCGCCATATGTGACGCCCAGCAAAGAAAACAGCGCCGAATTCTGCGCAATTGACAACAGTTGCCCATTGCAAAGCGCCCAGTTTTTCGGAGCAAAATTCCCGCCAAACATCCGAACTTCACCCAAAAATGGATCAGACATAACGTCCCTCCTTTATTCCCTTGCAGCAGCGATGACCTAGTTTCGAGAAGGGTATATACCCTGAAGCGCGATGCAGTAATTCATCACGAGATAGGGCTGCATATTATTATGCGGCACATTGTTGCCAGTTTGGCCGATTGATGAAGGGCTCAGCGGGAACGGTGTCCCGGGCCCAACGGCCAAATAATCGATTGTCGTCGAACTATCAGTAGCAATAAGCGCGCTTGCCGCAGAAGGCGTAGTTCCCATTGCTGACGTTGCCGCCAAATTATGGGCATGAGCGGGCAGCGATGATGGAGTAAGCGAAACGGTTTCTGTGCCCGTCAACGTACCCATTGGTAAATTTAACGAATAGGCCTCAGGCGTTCTTCCACGTAGATCGGGCAGGGCAAAAGTTTGTTGACCATTGCCGCCAAATTGCACCCCTAGTAACGAAAACAGGGCAGTATTTTGCCCAATCGGCAGCAATCGTCCGTCACACAACGCCCATCCTTTTGGTGCCCATGACCAAGGTAGTAGTTTTACTTCGCCTATGAACGGATCCATCTCCACTCCTTTCTGATCTGTTGGCACCCACACCAAACCGACTCGGCAACGCAGACTTTTCAGCGATCAGCATAAGAGAGTCTTTATACGTTACAATACCCCTTTTTGCTCGTTGATCGCGTACCCAATTAATGTCACATTTATGAAATCATCGAATTTACAATCCGGGAACTATGGTCTCTCAATGACCGTTGGACGTGAATGCACCTTGTGCAATACACAAGCTGCAAATTTTCTATCGACCGCGGCATTTTTGAAGTCCCGCAAGGCAGTGATCCCAATCGGTCTTCAGCTGCTGGGCTATCCTACGCTCGGTCATGCTGGCCTGTTGACGGACTAGACTTTAGCGGGGATTTTTCCTACAAATTACCGTACGACGTCTGATTGATTGGTGGAGTGTGATGATGACGGACCGGAGTGACGATACGGCAAAGCGGCAATGGCAAACGCCTTTGGTAATTATGTCAGAAATCGAACATGATACAGAGGTGGGGACTGACCAGAATTTTCCCGAGGGTGTGCCGACCATTTTTGGTGGCTTAGGTCTGAGTTGATTTAGAATTTATTTTTCGAGGATTTTTAGCGATTTTGCTGATCAAGCCAATCAATGTAGCGGGCGATTTGTCGGGCGTTGATCAGCCGAACATAACGGCCTGATTGCTTCCTCAGCAATTGCCCTGCCACTGATTTTTCTGGACCGGATCGAGCTCGATATCGGCTCGAAGCGACAAGTTATTGTCCAGTGCCGCGATCGAGTGGCTGATTGCGCCGGGCATTCCTTCCACCGTCGTTCTAGCAGTCGAGTCGAAGGATAGCAGTATTTGGCAGGGGACGTAATGCGCCGATCCCAATCAATCATGAGTTGCTTGGCTATTCTACGCTCGGATAAGTGAGCCTGATGACGGGATGGACTTTTGCGGAGATTTTTTCCTATAAAATACCGTACGACGTCTGATTGATTGGTGGAGTGTGATGATGACGGACCGGAGTGACGATATGGCAAAGCGGCAATGGCAAACACCTTTGGTAATTATGTCAGAAATCGAATATGATACAGAGGCGGGGACAGATCCGGCTTATCCTGAGGGCGTTCCGACCGCATTACCTGGAGGCATTGGCTTATCCTGAGGGCGTTCCGACCGCATTACCTGGAGGCATTGGCTTTTCCTGAGGGCGTTCTGACCCCATTACCTGGAGGCATTGGCAGCACATCCAGTTAGGTGGCAGGTAATATTCACCAAATTTTATCGATTCTGTCGATCAAGCCAATCAATGTAGCGGGCTATTTGAAGGGTGTTGATCAGCCGAACATAGCGGCCTGGTTGCTCGCCCAGCAATTGGCCTGCGGCTGAGTTTTTCTGGAGCACATCGAGCGCGATATAGGCTCGAAGCGAAGAGTTATTGTCCAGCGCCGCGATCGATTCGCTGATTGCGCCGATCATGCCTTCCACCGTCGTTCTAAAGTTCGGGTCAAAATATTCCTGGCCCATCGGGCCGGTGCGTAGCATCGCGGGCAGCACATCGCGCAACGCCAATCGGGCTAGGTGGCGCTGTCGACCATTGCGGAAATGGAAGTGCTCCGGGATTGCCAGGCCGAATTCGACGATTCGCTTGTCGAGCATCGGGCGGGTCAGCAGCAATCCTGCTGTAGCCGCTTCGATCGTCTGGTTGGGACACGGCCAATGCTGGCTGGCATCCAGCACGATCCTGTCGAGCGCGCCCTCGTCATTCCTTTCATAAAGGCTGAGCAAATTGGGTCGCCACAATTTGCCTTCGGCAACCATGCGTTTGGCGAGTGTCGGCGCGACATAAAAGCCAGGGTCGCGGGTGGCCGGGCCATTGCGCAGCAATCGCCAGAGTCGGCGGAGCGATCGCGGGACGATCTGCCGCCGGACCTTTATCAGGAGGGATCGTTTTGAGACTTTTTCCTGCCGCGCGGTCGCCAGCAATTCATGGGCGAAACGGCCAATCCTCCCGCGCGCCAGCAGCGCCGCGAGCGCGCGGTTGCGCCGCGGATTGATCGTCTGGTCACCGCCAAATCCATCCATGATAACGCGACAGCCCTGGGCGGCGAAGATTTGATACAGGGCGTCGAAGATGCCGCCGGGACGATCGCCAGACCGGCCGAGTGTCTGCAGATCAAAGGACGGTTCATTGGCCAGCCCGAACCAGTGATGATCGAGATGCGGCATGATCTCCAGGCAGGCTTCGGCCTTTGGCCTGCCATCATGGGGATTGTCGCTGCCGAGCGCACCCGCCGATGTGACCGTCACCAGTTTCATCCCGGCGGGCAGCGCCGGCCCGCTCAGCCCGGCAATCGCGCTGCTGTCAAAGCCGCCGCTTAGCAGCAAGCCGGGGGGCGCAATTGCCCGCCGAACCCGGCACGCTACCGCCTCGGCCAGCAAATTGCGGTAGGTGCGGACGTAATAATCTTCGGTCTGGTCGAGATGGGCTGGGTCGGGCGCCAAGGCCCAATAGCGCCGGGTCGTGACGCCGCCATCGGCGGTAATCGTCAGCGTGGTCCCGCCAGCAATCCCTTTGATGCCGTCAAAAATCGTCGCGCCACCGGCGGGCGTAAAATCCATGCAGAGCAACCGCGCAATCGTTCCCTCGTCGAGCGTGCGCGGCACATCGGCCAGGCTTAACAGCGCCTTTGGTTCAGTGGCGAAGGCGAAGAACCCGTCGCCCTGGTGATAATGGACATAGCGTTGCCCCATATGGTCGCGGCCAAGCACCAGCTTTCGCGCACGGACATCCCAAATCGCAAAGGCGAAATCGCCAAGCAGCCGTTCGGCGCAAGCCTCCCCCCATTGGCGATACGCCTGCAGGATCAGCGCGCTGTCCGGCAGGGTGGCGAGCGTGGCGGTATCGATTGCCAGCAGCGCGGCCAGCGCCTCGCGATTATCGATCCGCGCATCGGCGACCAGCACCAGGGCAGCGTCACGATCATAGAGCGGCTGAGCGTCAAACGCGTCTTCGCGCGTTTCCAGCAGCAGCCCGTGGCCCAGACCAATCGATCCGTCGATAAAGTGATCGCGGCCATCGCTGGTGCGGTGCGCCATCGTCGCGCCCATGCGACTTATGTCGCTTTCGTTTACGCGTGCATCGTCAAATCGCCAAATACCATAGATCGCGCTCATTGCGGGTCGATGGCGATCGCTTTTTGTTCGACGAGTATGTCAATAAACGCGGCGACTTCAGCATGGCATATCTCACCCGACACATCGAATTGTGCCATCAGCTGATGTTCAATTGTATCAATTGTCATCGGTGTTTCCAGCATATCCCAAATGCAGGCGCCCATCGCGTTTAGGCCAAGATACTGGCCATTGGAAACGCTCATCATGACGATTTCGTCGCCAACTTTGGCGGTGATCCAATCCGCTTGCCGGTGTATCATTGGCGCTCTCATCTCGCTGACTCTGCCGCTTCTGGTAAATTGATTATACTATAGCCGAGCTTTTGCATCATTGGCCAATGATCTTGTTCGATCTTGGCGAGTTGGGCGGGGTTCAGGTCGTCGCGCCAGCCGCCCGCCATCCCTTTTCTGAAAAAGTGGCGTTGTCGCAGGCCGCTTTCGCCAAAGCCGTGTTCGGCTTCCTGGCGCTGGAGCTTGTCGATCATGGCGGCGTCGATCGCCCGATCAATCGTGTCCGCGCTGACCTGCCATCCGACAAAGGCGAGCGCGGCCGCAATGGTCGCATGCGGCGCCGTGTGCAACGCTTCATAGTGGATCAGATGGACGGGCATGTCGCGCTGATCGAGCCAGCTCGCAGCAAAGCCGCTCCAGCCGAGCAGGCGCTGGCGCAACTGCATGGATTGCGACCGGGGCATAGCGGCGAAACAGTGATCACCATTGCCCATTTCGGTAATCGCCTCGTCGATCGATCGCCTGAAATGATGGGCAAATGAAATCGCCACGTCACGCGGATCGCGCACGATCAACAGCGCACCGGCCGCGGCATGCACGCCCCCCAGAACGGGCTCGCCCCGGCCATTCAGCGTATAGCCGTCATGCGTTTTGACGAAGCGGACGGGTATGTGTTTGCGGGACACATGACCTGCGCTGGTATTGGAAAGATGGGCATGAAATGCCGGGCGGAGCAGATCGACGGCGTCATGGCTCAGCAAGGCGCTGCTAATCAGCAGATGATTGTCAAACGGCCGGCGGGCGCTGGCAATGCCGTCGCTGCTGTCGATCGCGTTAATGTCGACGGGCGCATCGCCGTCCCGCGCTAGATTGGCCAGCAAGATACGTAGCCACGTGTTGCCGGATTTGGGATAGGATGCCAGCCAGAAGCTTTTCTTCATGGCCCGCTCGTTAGCCCGATGTCACGCCAATGCGCTTCGAGCCAATCGATCACTTCGGGCAAGGCATCGAATTGGCGCGGCCGGGCTAGCCGGTACGCCCGCCGGCCGGTCTGCGCGATTGCGGTGCTGGCGCGAAAATACGCCATCCGCTGATCGAGCGCGATCGCCAGCTGCGGGCGATAGGCCTCTGCAAACAGTGTTTTCGCGGTGTTCGGCAGGCTCAGCTGACTGATCCCGGCAACATGGGGCGGCCGGTCCTCCAACAGAAAGTAGATCGCCCCGAACGGCAGCGAAGCCTGCGGTGCAGGGGAGGGCGTGAGGTGATATTTCTCAATGGTCGGTCGCAGCGCGATGCCCCGCTTTTCCCCCAGCGCCAGCGCGTCGATCGTGTCGGCCCATAGCCGCGGTGCCGCGCCGTCGCTGGCGATCCAGGGGCGACCGGCCTGATCGATCGACAGCACGCATTGATCATCGGCAAACTGGCGATAGCCGCGTTGGCCAAGCGCCGCCGCCAGCGTCGATTTACCTGCCCCTGACACCCCCGAGAATAACACCGCTTGGCCGCCAACATCGATTGCGCTGGCATGGAGCAGCACGATCCCGCGCTGTTGCAACAAGATGCCAAGGATTGATCCACCGACAAAGGCGGCAATATCGGCGGGGGTTGCCGCTGGATCAGCAGCGTAATCGATGGTCGTCCCGGCACCGATCAGGAAGCGACCGATTGTTGGCACAAGGAGCAAGATCCGCTGATTATCATAATACCAGGTCGGCCCGCCAAGCGTTGCGCCATCGAGCTGATCGGGAACCGGGCCCTGCGCGATGAAGATATCAGGCACAGCGTCGGGCGGCGCGGGCGTATGGCCCGCCAACGGCACGTCGCTGGCCAGGATGAGCCCGCCGGTCAGATATAGGTGGCGCGGCCTTTCGATCAGTGCAGCTTCAGCGGACATGGCTATCCCGCATGGCGGCATTTCGCCGGTCCTCCAGCGCGCGATAGGCATCGCCGACTTGCGCGGCGGCGGCGATGATCGATGGTGACGCGCTGCGGCGCTTTTGGTCGGTGTCGGTGCGAAACAGGTCCTGCGGTGCCTTGGCATTGCGCTTTGACGCAGCGTTGATCGCTTCCCGGCTGGCAGCATCGGGCATGATGCCGAAATGCGGGCAGATGCGCTCCAGCACCGCATCGGGCAATTCGCTATAGTTGACCAGCAAACCGCCGTGATGGGGTGGCTGATCGAGCACCCCTTGGCAGATAGACGCCAGCACATGCGCGGCATAGTCGTCGAGCGAGAGGGCATGGGCATCGCCAAACCCGAATATTGCTGCGGGCAACATCCCCGGCACAGCCTGCATCCCGCGCATCCGGTGATGCGAGACGAGAATGTCGATCGGCTCGCGGTAGAGGAAAATCCAGGGCGCATCGGGAAAGGCTTGGCGCAGCAGCGGTAGCGCCCGGCTATGCCAGCTATCGAGCTTGATCACGAACGGTCCCGTCGCGCCGTCGTTATCGGGGCGACCAAGCGCCCCGGCCATTGCCCGCAGCAGCGCGATCGCGGTGGTCGTCGGCAAATCGGGATTGGCCTGAATTAGCTGGATAACGCCATCAAGCGGTGGCGGCTCCGACACAATCGTCGCCCCCGGTATCGCTGCCAGCATCTGGGCCACCAGTGTCGATCCGCACCGTGACAGATGGAAGATCAGCCCGTCGGGTACCGCCATCTGCACCGGGGCGGCGTCGATCAGTGTCGTCAGGGAGGTGCGGACCCGCATGAGCCGGTTAAATGGTCGCTGCCGGGCCGCCCGCAGCGAATCCTCATAAAAGGGCTGGGTGAGCGCCTGTCCGGCGAAATGCGCCCAATCGATCGCCCATTCGCCCTGGGCGGAGACGAGCGCGATCGGTCGCCAGCCGGGGCCGGGCCAAGTCGTTGTATTGGGCACATGCTGATCGAATCGGTCGAGTCCAAGCGGATCGGGCCGGAGACAATGGGCGATCATCGTTGCGGGCAGGGTAAGCCCAAGACGAAGCGCTTCGGCCTGGGTGGCAGCGATGAATGGCTCCGGCTCCTCAATCATCGCCAATCGATGCTGCAAGGCTGAATCAGCGAGAACGGATTGCCGCCACTGTTTGCGCTTGACGGCAAATTCATGCTGATTGGCGCTGTCAATCGTGCGTGATAATGGCGTATCAAACATTATTGACCTTTATCGATCTGTGCAAATCAACGCTTGCCGTTTTTTACTTCGGGGGTGTTATCGTGATCCCGCTATCGCAACAATCGTCATTCTTGCTACCCGATCGATTGTTACTACCGATGGCGTTTGATCACGCACAACTCCAGGCCGATCTCGCCGTGACTGATGATATCGGCTGGGTCGATCATCTGGTCACGCAAAATTATCAGGGTAGCTGGACGGTGCTACCGCTTAGACATCGCGCCGGCGCGACGCATCCAGTGATGCAGATTTTTGCCGATCCGATGGCCACCAATTTCGAAGATACGCCGCTCCTGGCGCGCATGCCGTATGTTCAATCGGTGCTGGCCGCGTTCGACTGTCCGCTGCAATGCGTGCGGTTGATGCGGCTGGCACCGGGATCGATCATCAAGGAGCATAGCGACCATGATCTCGCGGCTGAATGGGGGGCGGCGCGGATCCATGTGCCGATCACCACGAACGAACAGGTCGAATTTCTGGTCAATCGAATGCCGGTGGTGATGGCGCCGGGCAGTGCTTGGTATCTCCGCCTGACCGACCCGCACAGTGTGGCCAATCGCGGCACCAGCGATCGCATTCATCTCGTGATTGATTGCAGCGTCAATGCCTGGCTGATGGCGCTGCTCGAACAGGCGGCAGGGCAGGGCGCATAGCCTTGGCCAATGGCCAATCTCTTGAATCATAGGTCGGTCGACCAGCCGCGCTCGGCTTGGCTTGCAAGGCGAAGCGCGCCTGTCGAATAGCCAATACCAACAGCGGATATGGCTCAATCTGCCGCCATTTTTTCCAGAAGCGGTGGTTTACCGAAAGGGTCGCTCGATCAGCCAGCGCAGCCCGGTGACGTTGCCGGTCTGGGTGTCGGCCAGGCCGATGGCGACGGGGCCGGGAAGGCGTGGCTCGGGGCAATAGCTGCCGAACAGCCGATCCCAGATGCTTAGCATATTGCCGTAATTGGCATCGTGCTCGCCGCGCATGATGCTGTGATGGCGGACATGCATGGTCGGGGTGACGAGGATCGGCAGGATGAGCCGCTCCGCGCGCGGCGGCAGGGCGATATTGGCGTGGTTGAAGATCGCCATCGTTGACAATAATGTCTCGTGGACAACCACCGCGATCAGCGGCGCACCCAGCAGCGCAGCGGCACCTGCCTTGTAGAAGGTGGACAGCAGGATTTCGCCGGGGTGGAAACGCAGCGCTGTCGTGACGTCCAGATCATGGTCATGATGGTGAACCGCGTGGAAGCGCCAGAGCAGCGGCCAGCGATGCATCGCACGGTGCTGACCATAAATGGCCAGATCTAGCAGCAGGATCGCCAAGGGAATCGTGACCAGGGACGGCAGGCTGAGCCAGTGGAGCAGGCCGAACTGTGCGCCTTCTGCCCAGCGCGCTGCACCGGCCGCCGCGAGGATCGGCACCAGCCGCAAGATGATCGTCGGGATGATCAGGCTGAGTCCGCCCAGCGTTGCGTGGCTCAACCAGCGCGACTGCATCGCCGTCCGCCATTGCCGCGCCGGGTAGCGGCGTTCGAGCAGCGCGAAACCCGCAAAGACCAGCACGAAAATGGCGAACCGGATCAGGCCGATCTGGCTCATTCCGCATCGCTCAGCATGCGGGCGGCAATCGCGACCCGGCCCACCACTGTCGCGGCGCAGACCAGCGCATAGCCATAGGCCAGAACCGGAAACCAAGCGGGGACCAGCGCCGATAGCGCCAGCACCGCAATCGTCTCCGCACCCTCCGCCAGCCCGCCGAGGTAAAAGAAGCTCTTCTTGCCCTGCGCGGTCGTCTCCAGCCCGCGCTTGGCGGCGAGCGCCGCGAACCCCAGGAAACTTGTCGCCGCCATCAGAAAGCCGCCGAGCAGGCAGGCGGCGGGCAGCGCCCAATCGGCCCGTGCAAAGCCAAAGCCAAGCGGCACGGCGGTGTAAAAGGCATAGTCGCACACGACGTCGAGATACCCGCCCAGATCGGTGCTGCGGGTCTGGCGCGCAACCGGGCCATCGAGGCCGTCGCTTATCCGGCTGACCACGATCAGCGCGAAGCCCAGCCCGAATTGACCAAAGGCGATCGCTACCCCCGCCGCAATCCCGGCGAGCCCGCCCATGATGCTCAGCGCATTGGGCGTCACCCCCGTGCGCGCCAATAGCGCGGCCACGCGGTTGAGCGGCGGATCGATCAGCGGGCGGAGGCGGGCGTCGAACATCGCATCGCTATAACGGGGTCACGCGCCGAGCGTGAGCACGCCAATCACTGCCCCCACCATCATCGTGGCCAGATTGCCCGCGAACCAGCTTTTGAAGCCCAGTGCGGCGAATTCGCCCCGCCGCGCCGGGCAAAGTGTCGACAGCGTCGATACCCCCAGCCCTATGCTCGCCAGATTGGCAAAACCGCAAAGGGCATAGACGGTGATCAGCTTGCCGCGCGGGCTGAGCGCGTCCGCGCCGAGTGCCGCCATTTGCTGATAGGCGACATATTCGTTGAGGATCGCCTTGGTCCCCATCAGCGACCCCGCCACTTGGGCATCGCCCCAGGGCACGCCAAGCAGCCACATCAGCGGCGCGAAAATCCAGCCAAACAGGCGTTGCAAGGTAAGCGGCGCCCCCCAAAGATCGGGCGCGAGGCCAAGGATATCATCGGTCAGCGCGACCATCGCGAAGACGACGATCAGCACCGCAATGATGGACAGGAATAGCTGCAACCCGTCGAGCGTGCCCCGCACCAGTGCATCGACGCTGTTGTCGTATTTCAAATCCTCGTCCGATCGGTCGGCAGCGGTCGCTTCGTCGCCGGGGATCAGCAGGCGCGCGACCAGCAGCGTCGCCGGCAGCGAAATCAGCGAAGCGGTGATGATATG
>JAIERC010000316.1 GCA_019747165.1 Sphingomonas sp.
GTCGATCGCGAAATGCCGGTGGCAGCCAGCATCACGCTGTCTGGCGCATCCACCGCGATGCTTTGCGTGCCGATCGCATAGGACCCCAGCGCGGCCAGCTCCGGTGCATCGACCGGTGGAACCGCATAGGGTTGCCGAGGAGCGAGCCGGGCATGCGCAGCGGACTGGGCCAACGCCACCAGGAGCAAGCCCGACATAAGCAAACACGGGAGGGGCTTAATCATTCTCTCGTCCAGTTCTTCGTGTCCGCCAGGCCCGTGAAAACGAAAACGCGCCCAAGCAGGGGGTCTGCTTGGGCGCGCCTTCATGTCATCCTCAGGACGATCAGAAGTTCAGGCGAACGCCAGCGGCATAGCGCGCGCCGGTATCTACAAAATCCAGTACCTGATTGTTGAAGCGCCCGGTGGTGATGTTGGTCGAGTTGGTCACGTTGGTGCCTTCGGCGAAGACCTGTGCAAATTTCGTAATGTCGTAGCTTACGCGCACGTCAATCTGATCGAATGGACGGCGGAACACCGGGTCGCCGCCCTGGCTCGGCGTGACCAGATATTCAAGGAACCTGCCACGGCGGTTGTAGGCGATGCGTGCAGCAAAGCCGTCCTTCTCGTAGAAGCCGGTGACGTTGTAGCTGTTGCCGAGTCCTTCGAGCGCGAACGACGTGGTTGTGCTATTGACGTCGAATGCGGCATCGCTGTCCACCAACGTAGCGTTGGCCGACAGACCCAGACCATCGAGCGGTCCCGGCAGATAATCGAAGGTATGCACCAAATTGAGCTCAATGCCCCGCACCGAGGCATTCTGGGCGTTGCGCGGGCGACGCACGTTGAATGTCGCAGTGTTGGGCCCGGTGATGCCGTTGCCGATTGGAAGATTGCTGGCATTGGCAATAGCGAAGGGTTCGGCCGAGCGGGTCTGGACGATGAAGTTGTCGATGCTCTTGTAGAAGAACGCGGCCGACAAAGTGGTTGTCGAGGTCGGATACCATTCGAACGAGAGATCGAAATTGTCCGAAGTGTAGGGGCGCAGGCTTGGATTGCCGCCGCTGGCATCGAGACTTGCCGGACGGGTCACGTCAAAGTTGGTTCGCGGTGCCAAATCGCGGATCTGCGGTCGGGTCAGCGTTCGCGAAGCGGAGAAGCGGGCAATGATCTGATCCGTGAAGTTCACCTTGATGTTCACGTTAGGCAGGAAATAATTGTAGCTTGACCGCTGCGCGGTGGCCACCGGCGCACCGCCATTGGCAAATACCGCATTATAGATCGTCGGATCGCCGAGAACCGAGAGCAAGTCGGTCAGCGCCAGCTGGCGGCCGCTCGCGGTCAGCTCGGTATGCACATAGCGTGCGCCGATATTGACCACCCACGGCAGCGAACCGAGATTGCCTTTGAAATCAGCTTCGAGGTAGCCGGCATAGACCCCTTCCGAGATCGCAAACGAGTTTGGCTGGACCGCAGCCGCATATCCGTTGGTCGAAGCCAACAGCGCCGCAGTCGTGCCGGCCGGGAGGCCGCGAGCGGCGTCGCGCGCCGCGGCTTGGGCAGCGCTCTCGAGGAAGGCGAAATAGGCGTTGGCATTATAGCCCTGAATCGCCGTGGGCACAGTGCCCGACCCGCTGGGCGCGCGCAGCGTAAGGGAGCTGAGCAGCGCGGGCGACGAGGCCTCGTTATAGCCACAGTAAAGGCACAGCGTGTTGGGATTGGTCGCGATGCTCTGGCTGTTCTTGCTGCGGTTGGTGTTGATCAGGCCAAACCGGACCTTGTCCAACACACCACCATCAGACTTCCATTCGGTGTCGAGCTTGTATTCGAGCACGCGCTCGGCCTCGCTATTGCCCTGACGCAGCGCGATATGCGTGCGGCCCAGCGCAGGATTTGTCAGGTTTGCCGAATAGTTCAGCGTCGACGGGAAGTTATTTCCTGTCGCTTCCTGGAAGCTGTACCGGCTGGGGATGCCGATCACGGTGAAGTAATTGCGTCCACCGGCCGAATCCGACGCACGCGACCATGAAACATCGGCCTTCACGGTCAGGTTGGCGTTCGGCTTCCATTCGACATTACCGCCAGCCGCATAGGTTTTGACGAAACGGTTGTTCGACGTCTGGATGAGGTCGGCGTTGCCGTTGGTGGTCAGCGAGGTAACGGTGCGGTTCGAATCGATCGCTGCGGCAGTGTAGCTCGAAGGTTCGAACCAACTGCCGAGCGCCTGGACGCGGGAATTCACATTGAACTGGTTATAAAGGCCATCAACGGTGACTGTTAGCTGATCGCTCGGACGGTATTGGGCCGTCCCGGTCACGCCGATGCGTTCGCGCGACTGGTCGTCCTGACCCACATCCTGGTTGCGCGGTGCAAAGACATTGGTGAACAGCGGGGTTGCGGTCGGTCCGACGGCGACGCCGGGCAGATAGCCGCGATTCTGAGTAAAGCGCGTCTGCGCATCGCGCTTTTGGTAGGAAACCGATGCCAGCAGGCCGAGCGTCCCGTCAGCAAACGTGTCGCTGATCAGGCCGAAGGCCTGCGGCGTTACTTGACCGCTATTGCGTTCATACTGGCCCTTGGCCGAAACGACGGCCTTGAACCCTTTGATATCCAGCGGACGCGGGGTCTTGACGTTGAGCGTCGCGCCGATGCCACCGTCCTGAAGGCGGGCCTGCGAGCTTTTGTAAACTTCGGCTCCGCTGATCAATTCTGCCGCGAGAAGATCGAAGCTGAATTCGCGGCCCTGGTTATCGCTGGCGAAGGTGCGCCCGTTGATCAGCACCGTGTTGAACGAAGGCCCGAAGCCGCGCACGGTAACAAACCGGCCCTCGCCGTTGCTGCGGTCGATCGCCACGCCGGGAATGCGCTGGAGCGATTCCGCCACGTTGGTATCGGGGAACTTGCCAAGATCTTCCGAGCTGATCGCATCAACAATGCTATCGGCATTTTTCTTGATGTTGGCGGCACTGCTAAGGCTGCCGCGAATGCCGATGACAACGATGTCCTCGGGCTCGGCCGCCGGTTTTTCGGTCGGCTCTGCTGTCGGAGTGGTCTGTGCCAAGGCGGGCGCCGCGGAAAGGATCATGGCTGCGGCGAGCGCGCCTGCGCTGGCCTGCGCGAGATAAACGGTCATTCGCCCGTGGGCGACCCGATCGGTCGATTTCATAGCATCCTCCCTAGCGTATGTGGGCCTTGCTTTCGAAGGTCGCCACGATTTCGATCTGATGCGAGGCAATGTACCCTCTGGTCAGTTCTTCATTTATATGATTTATTCGGCCGCGTTGTAAACAGCATTTTCGTTGCCAAATGTTCACGTTGCAAAGCGCGGCAAAAAAGGGTCGCTTCCATCGAGGTGCCGGCTCGGCAGATTTGACCACTGGCGCGCGCAAGGGCAGCAAGGAAGGCCGGGGGAATGGAAACGCTAGTGCGAACGGTAGTTATTGTCGGCGGCGGTAGTGCTGGCTGGATCGCGGCGGCGCGGATTGCGGCGCGCAATGGCACCGGCCCGGATGCTGTCCGGGTGGTGCTGGTTGAATCCGCCGCAATTGGCACCATTGGGGTCGGCGAAGGCACCTGGCCGACCATGCGCAATACGCTGCGCAAGGTGGGCATCAGCGAAACGCGCTTCATTCGCAAATGCGATGCCGCCTTCAAGCAAGGGGCGAAATTCGTCCGCTGGACCGACGGCACGGACGCAGACGGTTACTATCACCCGCTCAATCCGCCGCAGGGCGCAACGCAGATCAACCTTTCCGGGCATTGGCAGCAACGCCAGCACGATACGCCGATGGCGTTCGCCGATTCGGTCGATTTTCAGCCGGCACTGTGCGAGGCCGGGCTCGCCCCGAAGGCAATCACCACCCCCGAATACGGCGCCGTCGCCAATTATGCCTACCACCTCGATGCAGGCAAATTCGCCACGATGATGCGCGATCACGCTGTCGGCACGCTCGGCGTAGAGCATTTCGTCGATGATGTGATCGGCGTGCGCATGGCCGAAAATGGCGATATTGCGGGCCTAGATCTCGAGCAGCATGGCGCGCTCGATGGCGACTTGTTCGTCGATTGCACAGGCTTTGCCGCGCTTTTGATCGGCGGCGTCTATGATTCAAAATTTCGCGATTGCAGCGACGTGCTGTTCGCCGATCACGCATTGGCGATGCAGGTCCCTTATCCCGAGGAGGACAGCCCGATCGCGTGCCACACCATCTCGACGGCCCAAAGCGCCGGGTGGATCTGGGACATCGGGCTGTGGACACGGCGCGGGATCGGCCATGTCTATTCCAGCAGCCATATCAGCCATGATCAGGCCGAAGCCGAGCTGCGCGCCTATATCGGCCCGCAATCAGAAGCGCTGACCGCGCGCCGGATCGCGATTCGCGCGGGCCACCGCGAAACCTTCTGGTCGCACAATTGCGTTGCAGTGGGATTGTCGGCGGGATTTCTCGAGCCGCTGGAAGCCTCGGCGCTGATGCTGGTTGAGACGGCGGTGGATTGTATCGCCGACCGGCTGCCCCGGACCCGACCGGTAATGGAAACGATGGCACGGCAGTTCAACGCCGCGTTTACCCACCATTGGGAAAGAATCATCGAATTCCTGAAGCTGCATTATCTGCTGACCAAGCGGACCGACACCAGCTTCTGGCGCGACATCGTAGCGCCAGAAAGCGTGCCCGACGGCCTTCGCGACAAGCTAGAAATGTGGCGCTATCATCCCCCCACCGCGCAGGACTTTCCGCATCAGCCTGAGGTGTTTTCCTGGCCCAGCTATCAATACGTGCTCCACGGCATGGATTTTGCGAACCATTACGCGCGCCTTGCCGATCTGGACGCCGAGACGGGCGCGGCGCGGCGCTGGTTTGCCAACAACGAGCGGGTGCGCGGTCAGGCAATGTCGCAATTGCCCAAACATCGTGAGTTGCTAGGTAAGATCAGAACCCACGGCCTCCAGACGGTTTAAGGCGAATGGGCATTACACCACTGACCGCCAGTCGCCACGGCAACATCAGGATCGGGGCCCGGCCAGATCCCGTTTATGGTGCGCGGCACAACCATGCTGTTCTCGGCGCAAGCGAGATTATGTACGCGTCGGCAGATTTTCCTTTGCTGCTGATGAAGGATGGTGAAACTGGGGCGTTCAACATCGTCGCACTGTTTGGCTTTGCGCCGGGGCAGAACCGGTATGTCATCAACGGCCGTTGGCAAGCAACATGGCTGCCTGGAGCGATGCTACGCTATCCGTTCTACCGCGATGAAAACGCCCCTCATGGCCTTGCGATCGACGAGGAGTGCGGCCTGCTCCATACAGCGCAGGGGGAAGCGCTGTTCACCGATGGACAGCCTACGCGCTTTACGACCCACATTGCCCAAACCATCGTCGCGCTGGTCGATGATATCGCCGCCGCCCAGACGCTCGCCCGAATATTGGCAGCCAGCGCGCTGGTTCGGCCGCTGGAGTTGATTTTGACCGACGCTTCTGGCCACGAGAACCAGATCGATGGCCTCTATGGCATCAGCCAGCAAGCGCTCGATGAGCTAAGCGACAGCGCGGTGCTGTCGCTCCATCGCAGCGGCGCACTGCGCGCGGCGAACGTGATCGCAGCATCGCTGGGCCAGCTGGAAAGGGTTCGCCAGCTTCACGACCACGCCAGCCCGCAGCCATTGGCCAGGATGGCCTACGCCATCATCGACTGAAGCGGCAATCAGATCGCCTCGAGGTACCAGACGACAACCGATTGCGGCCAGAGCAGCGGCAATTCGATGCCGGACTTCATCAGCGCATCTCCCATCATCTCGCTTGGCTCTGCTGCTCCGGCTGGCCATAGCTGGGACATGCGATAGCATTTGGCAGGATCGAGCCCGTCGAACCGCAATCGCCCCGGCAGTGTCGCCGGATGCCCTTCAAGCAAGGCATAAGAAAACAGTGCCGCGGACTGGTCGGCTGCAACAATGCCAAAGACGTCGCGCTCGGGCGACGTATCGATCCGCACCCTATCGCCGCCGTGGATGAGCGCGCGGTGCCGCTTGTGCAGCGCGATGGCTGCGGCAAGTTCCGATGCCTCTGCATCGGTCAGTTCGCACAGATCCATCTCCAGACCCATGTGCCCGAAGATCGCGACACCGGCGCGCATTGCCATGCTCAAGCGCCGACCGGTGATGTGGCAATCGCGGGGACCGACATGTGCGCCCAGCAGCGCGCAGGGGAAGAAATAGGAAGCGCCGCGCTGGATGCGAAGGCGGTCGATCGCGTCGTTGCTGTCAGACGTCCAGAGGCGTTGCGTGCGCTGAAGTATAGCGTAGTCGGCGCGGCCACCGCCAGAGGCGCAGCTTTCGATCTCCACCCCCGGATGCGCCGCCCTGATCCTGTCGATCAACGCATAAAGCGCTAGGACTTGAGCATGCACCGATGCGCGTCCATCGCTGTTGCCCGGATGGTTGATGTCCCGGTTGATGTCCCATTTCAGATAACCGATGGGATGGCGGCGCAGCAGCGCGTCGATCCGATCAAACAGATACTCGCACACTGCGGCATTGCTCAGGTCCAGCACGTATTGATTGCGCGACGGCACTTGCGCGGCGCCCGGCACCGACAGCACCCAATCAGGATGCGCGCGGAAGAGATCACTGTCGGGATTGACCATTTCAGGCTCCACCCACAAGCCGAATTCCATCCCCAGCGCGCGCACCGTGTCGATGAGCGGTGTCAGCCCATCGGGATAGACCGCCTCGCTGACGGTCCAATCGCCAAGACCCGCCCGGTCGCTGCGCCGCGTTCCGAACCAGCCGTCGTCGAGCACGAAGCGCTCTACGCCAAGCGCTGCTGCGCGCGTCGCAAGGTCGGCGAGCACAGCCGGGTCGTGGTCGAAATAGATCGCTTCCCAGCTATTATAGTGCACCGGACGCGGACGCGCGGTGACAGACGGATCGACGATCGCAGTCCGCACGAAATGATGCAGCCGCTGCGATACGGCGTTAAAACCGTGATCGCCAACCGCTGCGACCAACATCGGCGTCGTATATCCCTGATCCTGCGCGAGCCGCACTTCGCCTGGCAGCAGCAGCTCGCCAAACTGGACCGCACCGCGCCCGTCGGCTAGCTGCTCGATGCGGTGGGCATGGTTGCCGCTCCACGCCAGATGCAGCGCCATCACCTCGCCCTGCCGTTCGCTGGCATCCTCGCTCGCGAGGATCGCGCCGGGGAAACAATCGTGCGATGTGCGGCCACGGCGATTTTCGCGCACCACCGCCCCGGTCGGGATCGGCGCGCGCCGGGCCATGAACTCCCCCGCCCAGCGCCCGGAAAAGCCGATATGGTCGCTTGCCCAAACCGGCAGCGGAATGACGGGTGCCGCGAGATGATCGAGCGTGCAGGCCTCGCGATGCCGGTTAATGATCTGCGCGGCGCAGCGCAAAACCCCGGTATCGCCGTCAAGGGCAAGCGTGTGGATGAGTTCGAGCGCGTTGACTGCGTCAACCGACCTGAGCGTTATCGAAATTCCCTCGACGGCAATTTCCATCAGACGCAGCAATGGCGCAAAACTGGCGCCGTCGCGGTGGAGCGCAAGGCCGGGCGCGCCAACATAGCCCGATGCCATGAGCGGCGTGAGCGTGATGCGCGGCTCAATGGAGGGCGCGTTGGGTGGTATGGCGCGGACCACCGATGCTGCGACCGATTCGGGCGTTGTCGCGGGCTGCAGCGCGGTGCCGAAGTAAAGGATCGACGCCTCCTGATGGCGCAGATCGAGCATCAACGTGGTGCCGCCAGCATCAAGGCGGACGAACGGGTCGTGCATAAAGTGCTTACTCCAGGGTGGCAGGCTGTTACCGCCCAAACGACATTTATAATATAATTATTGCCAAAGCGAAGTGAGTCAGCAAAATGGCACCGAAGAGCTGAACACAGTGGGGGGCTATGCTAGGCGTTTGTTACTATCCTGAACATTGGCCGGAGGAGCGCTGGGCGCAGGATGCCGTAAAAATGCGCGCGCTTGGCCTGACCACTGTGCGCATCGGCGAGTTTGCCTGGGGCAGGATGGAGCCCGATCCCGGCCGGTATGAGTTCGACTGGCTCGACCGCGCGATCGAAACTCTCGGCGCTGCCGGCATGCGTGTCGTTATCGGCACGCCGACCGCGACTCCGCCCAAATGGCTGATCGATGCCCACCCCGAAATCCTCCCGGTCGATATTCACACCGGCAGCGTGCGCGGTTTCGGATCGCGGCGGCATTATGATTTTTCCTCCGAAACCTATCTGGCCGAGGCGCTGCGCATCACCAATGTGCTGGCCGAACGCTATGGCACCAACGGCCATGTGATCGGCTGGCAAACCGACAACGAGCTGTGCTGCCATGATACTGCGATGAGCGGATCGGTCGCCGCGCGCGATGCTTTTCGGCGGTGTTGCGCGGAACGCTATGGCACGATCGAAGCGCTCAATGCAGCCTGGGGCAATGTGTTCTGGTCGATGGAATACCGCAGTTTCGACGAGATCGAACTGCCTATTCTCGCCGTGACCGAGACCAGCCCCTCGCATCGGCTGGCCTATCGGCGCTTTTCGTCAGACCAGGTGGCGCGCTGGCACGCAGCGATGGTGGCGGCGATTCGCGTCCACGCCCGCGATCAATGGGTGACGCATAACTTCATCCCGATGGACATGACCGGGGTCGACAATTTTGCGATCTGCGAACCGCTCGATTTCGTCAGCTTCGACAGTTATCCGCTGGGCATCTCCGATATGGCGCTGGCCCGCGCACCGGCCGCCGAGATCAAGCCGTTCATGCGCACCGGATTGCCCGATCTTACCGCAATGTACCTCGATCAGACGCGGGGCCTGTCCAAAGGGGCCTTCTGGATCATGGAGCAGCAGCCGGGGCCGGTGAACTGGGCACCGCATAACCCGATGCCCGCTCCCGGCATGGTGCGGCTGTGGACCTTGCAGGCGTTTGCGCATGGCGCCGCTTGTGTCAGCTATTTCCGCTGGCGACAGGCACCCTTTGCGCAGGAACAAATGCATGCAGGCCTGCTGCGCCCCGACCATGAACCCGCCGAGGCATGGCCCGAAATCGCGCAAGTGGCAGCCGAGCTTGAAGCGCTTGGATCGCTCGCGGAAAAAGCCCCGCAAAGCGCGGTGGCGCTGATCGTCGACATCGAATCGCGCTATGTCAGCGACATCGAAAAACAGGGCGCAGGCTATCGCTACGATCAGCAGGTCTATGCTTATTACAGCGCGCTGCGCTCGCTCGGCCTCGATGTCGATTGCATCGCACCGGGCGATGACTTGGCGGGATACAAGATGGTCGTCATACCTGGCCTCGCCATGCCAGATGCTGTGGCGCTGGCAGCGCTGGAGGCGAGCGATGCGCTAATCCTGTTCGGCCCGCGATCGGGCGCGAAGACTCGGGAATTCACCGTACCCGATACGTTGGCACCGGGCTTGCTCCGCGGGCTTGTGCCCGTTCGCGTGCGCGCGGTCGAAACGCTGCGGCCCGATTGCAACGGCGTGCTGATCGCGGGCAATCAGCAATTCGAATGCGGCACGTGGTGCGAGCTTCTCGACGTTATGGGCGGCGAGGTGCTGGCGACGTACGAGACCGGAGCGGCTGCTGTAGTGCGGAACGGACGCACGACCTATATCGGCTGCGTTACCGATGACGCCTATCTGCGGCAGATGTTCGAAGGTCTGGCGGCGCAGGCGGGGCTGGCGACCACGGCGCTGCCAGCGACACTCCGGCTGCGGCGACGCGGCACGATGATGTTCGCGTTCAACTATGCGCCCGAACCGGTCGACGCGCCAACGCCCGAATCCGCCGACTTCATTATCGGCACGCGCAGTGTGCCGGCTTATGGCGTTTCGGTGTGGCGCACCGGATAAGCCATCACCACAAGAGAGGCGACGGACCGATCATAACGGACCGCGGACCGAAAGAGGATGAATGATGGCCATTGGCAGCGCAGCGCAGTTCGTAGTTTTCAGCCTGGTCATGGCGCTTATTGGCGGGCTGACATGGTGGAAATGCAGGTCGCCCCATGCGCGCAGCAAGGATGAAAGCCGCGAGTTCTTTCTCGCCAGCGGCGGGCTGACCTGGGTTTATGTCGCGGGGTCGATCACGATCACCAATCTGGGCACCGAACAGCTGGTGGGCAATAATGGCGGGCAGACGCTGATCCTCGCGTGGTGGGAACTGGCCGGTTTTATCGGCTTGCTGATCCTCGCGCTCGTGTTTGTGCCGATCTACTACCGCAACAATTGCACCACGACCACCGAACTGCTTGAAAAACGCTATAACGACGGCCGCATCCGCACCATGATCTCGGTGTTGTTCATGAGCGGCTATGTCTTCATCAGTATGCCATCGGCGCTCTATACCGGATCCCTGTTTCTTCAGACCGTGTTCGGCATACAGGCCCCGCAGATGGTGCTGGGCACGGGAATAGCCATTCTGGGCGGCTGTTACGGCTTGCTGGGCGGGCTGCGCGCGGTTGCGGTTTCGGAAACCTTTGCCGGCGTCGGCCTGCTGGTGATCTGTTCCGCGCTGGTGCTGCTGGCACTGGGCGCGGTCAATTTTGACCTGAGCGGGATCCCGGCCGACCGGGTGACGCTGATTGGCAGCCCCGACAGCCCGATTCCGTGGCCGACCTTGTTTACCGGCATGATCTTCATCCAGATCTTCTACTGGTCGACAAATCAGGCAATCACGCAGCGGGCAATGGCATCCCCCTCTGTCCGCGAAGCGCAAAAGGGTGTGCTGGCGGCCGCGGCCATCCGCATCATGATCGTCCCGGCCATTGTCGTGCTGCCTGGCGTGGTCGCCTACAAGCTTTATGGCAATATCGGCGACCGGGCGTTTGGCACCCTGATCGGCGATCTGCTTCCGCCGTGGATGTCAGGCGTGTTTGCCGCGATCCTGGTAACCAGCGTGGCGACCCACTTCGTCGCAGTGCTCAACTCGGCGGCGGCGCTGTATGTGTGCGACATCCATCAGAAATATGTAAACCCCAAAGCGTCGGTCGGCCGGGTCAATGCCATCATATCGGTGCTGTGCATCCTGATCGCGATCGCGATGATCCCGGTCTATTCCAATGCGACGAGCATCATCAATCTCCTGCAGCAAATCAACGGCCTGCTCAGCATGCCGATCCTCAGCGCGTTCATTGTCGGATTGCTGTTTGCCGAGGTTGAGGCAATGGCAGCGATTGCCGGGGTGGTGTTCGGCGTGCTGCTCTATGCGTTCTTCACATTCGTCTATGCGCCATTCGGGCTGCATTACATCCACCTGATGCTGGTCACCCTGATCCTGACGGTGAGCTTCGCGCTAATCGTCAACCGCGTGATCTTTGGACGGACAGCCCGGTTCGTCGGCTTCAAGGGCGCGTTTCTGGAGGTTGATCGCGCGGCTTCATGAGGCGATGCCGAGCGCTTGAATACCCCCAATCAGCCCATGACGCGGCCGCCATCGATGATCAGCGCCTGGCCGGTGATCATCGAAGAGGCGCGCGAGGCCAGGAACAGCGCGGATTCGGCAACGTCGCAGCCGGTGATCAGGGTTTTGAGGCTTTGCGCGTCAATGCACTCCTGCACTGCGTCGGAGGTCATCCACAGCGACTTCTGGCGCTCGGTCACCACCCAACCTGGGATCAGTGCGTTGACCCGGATCTGGTCGGGGCCAAGTTCGCGCGCGAGCGAGCGGGTCAGCCCGATGATCGCTGCCTTGGCGGTGACATAGGCGGGATAGCCCGACAGGCCGAGATAGGATGAATTCGAGCCAACATTGATGATCGCGCCATGCCCGCGCTCGCGCATTCCGCCAACCACGGCTTGCGCGGTGAAGAAGTGCGGCCGCAAGTTCGTCGCCAGCGAATCATCCCATGCCTCGACCGACAAAGCATCGATCGTATGGCGATCATCGCGCGCGGCGTTATTGATCAGGCAGTCGACCGCCCCGAAATCGTCGCTAAAGTCAGTGATCGCGGCTTGAAGCGCGGTGACATCGCGAATGTCGCAGGCGCGAAACCACGGCCGCTTGCCCAGCTGGGCCGCGATGGCATCGACCAGAGCCTCGCCCCCCGCCTCCGACAAAGACACAAAGCCGACCTCGGCGCCAACGGCCGCGAAGGCATGGACCAAATAAGCCCCGATCCCGGATCCGCCACCGGAGATGAAAACCCGGCTGGACGCAAGATCAGCATAGCGCGTATACCCAAAATCCGTCACGCCTTCTGCCGCTATGGCCTTGGATTGCGCCGGTAGATTTGCATCGCCGTCGTGCTCGTCGCTCATTGCCGAACCCTCTCCCTCATCCGCTCGGGCCACTTTACACAAATGAGCAGATATTATATGATAATTTTATCGATTGATGTGGCCTAGGAAGCGCATGCGTTTCCTGCGTAAACATTGTCCAACAGCACCGAAAAGGCTCGATCAGTCATAATGCCGGACGGCAGTCGCCCAACCAAGCCCCTTCGCAGCGCGCACAGCTATGGCAAGATGGATCGCGACGGGTTCATCCACCGCAGCTGGATGAAGATCGAGGGCTTGCCCGACGATGTGTTCGATGGCCGACCCGTGATCGGCATCTGCAATACCTGGTCGCAACTCACGCCGTGCAACATTCACTTGCGCGACATTGCCGAACATGTCGCTCGCGGGGTTTGGGAAGCAGGCGGGCTCCCCCTTGAATTTCCTGCGATGTCGCTTGGCGAAACGCAGATGCGGCCGACAGCGATGCTCTTTCGCAACCTGTTGGCGATGGAAGTAGAGGAATCGATCCGCGGCAATCCGATCGATGGCGTGGTGCTGCTCGGCGGCTGCGACAAGACGACGCCCGGGCAGTTGATGGGCGCGGCCAGCGTGGATCTGCCGACGATCGTTGTCTCCTCGGGGCCAATGCTCAATGGCAAGTTCAAGGGCCGCGACATTGGCTCAGGCACAGACGTGTGGCGCTTTTCCGAGGATGTGCGCGCCGGACAGATGCCGATGAGCGATTTTTTGGCCGCCGAAAGCGGCATGTCACGCTCGCCCGGCACGTGCATGACGATGGGCACAGCATCGACAGTGGCCTGTCTGACCGAGGCCATGGGCCTGTCGCTGGCCTATAACGGAACCATCCCGGCGGTCGATTCGCGCCGCCGAACGATGGCGCATCACACAGGTCGGCGGATCGTCAGCATGGTCCGCGAGGATGTCTGCCTCTCAAGCATCGCCACGCGCGCCGCCTTTGAAAATGCGATCAAAGTCCACGCCGCTATCGGCGGATCGACCAATGCCATTCTGCATTTGCTGGCATTGGCAGGCAGGCTCGGCGTGCCGTTGTCGCTCGACGATTTCGACCTGTTGGCGCGCGATGTGCCCTTGCTCGTCGATCTACAGCCCTCGGGCCGATTCCTAATGGAGGATTTCCATTATGCTGGTGGGCTGCCGGCGCTGATGGCGGCTATGGCGCCGATCCTGGATCTTACCGCGCCGACAGCGAGCGGTCGGCCACTGGGCGAGATTATCGCCGGCAAGGAAATTTACAACGATGCGGTGATCCGCTCGGTTGCCGATCCGGCGAAACCTGAATCAGGGCTTTGGGTGCTGCGCGGCAATCTTGCTCCGCTCGGTGCGATCGTAAAGCCAAGCGCGGGTACGCCGGAATTGCTCCACCATCGCGGCCGGGCGGTGGTTTTTGAATCGATCGAGGATTTCAAAGCGCGGATCGATGATCCCGATCTATCTGTCGATAAGGATTCCATCCTGGTGCTGAAAGGCTGCGGACCCAAGGGATATCCCGGCATGCCCGAGGTTGGCAACATGCCGCTTCCGGCCAAGCTGCTCGAACAGGGGGTGCGCGATATGGTCCGCCTTTCAGATGCGCGGATGAGCGGCACCGCTTTTGGCACTGTTATCCTCCACATTGCACCCGAAGCATCGGCAGGCGGCCCGCTCGCCATCGTCCAGAACGGCGATGAGATCCTGTTTGATGGCGCCAATCGCCGTCTCGAACTCTTGATTGACGAGTCCGAAATGGCCCGGCGTCTGGCCGCTTGGGAAACGCAACCCAAACCGGTCCTCGCGACGCGCGGCTATGCGCGGCTTTACATCGAGCATGTGCTTCAGGCCGATCAGGGTTGCGATCTGGATTTTCTGGTCGGCAGCAGCGGCAGCGTCGTCACGCGCGAATCGCATTGATGGCTGGCGGATCGGGGCTGTTGGTCCTCGGCGATTGGGGAACGAGCCATTTGCGGCTTTGGCTGTGCGATGGTGATTCAGTGCTCGATACGCGCGCCGGACCGGGGCTAGCGCCGCTTAATGCGGCGGGGCATCGTCCCGCTGAGGTCTTTGTGGCCGAAATCTCACCGTGGCGACGCGCGCACGGCGCGCTTGGCGCGCTGCTCTGCGGGATGATCGGGTCCAATATCGGCTGGGCCGACGCGGGATATGTCGCGTGCCCCGCCGCACCGCAGGATTTAGCCGATGCGGTAATCGAAGTGACCGCCAGCGACGGGGCGCACTGCCTGATCGTGCCGGGCCTGGCCTGCAGCGGTCTGCTGGGCGGGCCAGATGTGATGCGCGGCGAAGAAACCCAGATCGTGGGCGCGCTCGCGCTGCTACCCGGTCTGACAACTGGCCGCCACCTGCTGTGTCTGCCTGGCACGCACAGCAAATGGGCGATTGTCGAACAGGGGGCGACGATTGCCTTTCAGACAGCGCTGACGGGGGAATTGTTCGCCGTGCTTCAGGCCAACAGCATCCTGCTCGCGCGCAACCTGATGCCTGCCAGCGATGAGGGCTTCGATGAAGGGGTGGCGCGGGTGCGCGATGCCGGGCCTGAGCACGTTCTGCAATTGCTGTTCGAAACACGCAGTCGCCAACTCCGCTTGGGAATGACGCCAGCGCATGCCACCGGATTTCTTTCGGGCCTGCTGGTTGGTGCCGAAATCGCTGCGATGGCCGGGTTGGCCACCGCGGCACCCGGATCGGTCGTACTGGTCGGCGCGCCGCCGCTGACCGCGCTCTATGCCCGCGCCCTTGCGGTATTCGGGCACCAGGCAAGCGCTATCGATGGCGAGCTGGCGGCGCGCACCGGCTTGCAGCGCCTGCACACTTTGAGGAGTGATGGATCATGACCAGGCAACGTCCGATCATTGCCATTTTGCGCGGGATCGAACCCGATGCGGTTGTCACGGTCGCCGAAGCGATTTTAGCGGCTGGGATATCGATGATCGAGGTGCCGCTCAATTCGCCCGATCCGCTGACCAGCATCGCCCGGTTGGCCGAGGCGATGGGCGATCGATGTTTGTGCGGGGCAGGCACGGTCTTGCGTGTTGCCGATGTCGAGGCGGTCTATGCCGCGGGGGGCCGTTTGGTGGTGACGCCAAACACCAATCCTGCCGTGATTGCGCGGAGTGCCGCGCTAGGCATGAAGATCATGCCCGGCTTTGCTACCGCCACCGAAGCCTTTGCCGCGATCGACGCAGGTGCCAGCGGACTGAAGCTGTTTCCGGCCGCAACGTATGGCCCGGCACATATCAAGGCGCTCAAAGCGGTGTTGCCGCACGCCATGGACCTTTATGCCGTGGGCGGGGTCGACGCGGCCAGCATCCCGCAATGGCTTGCGTCTGGCGTCGCCGGTTTCGGACTGGGAAGCGATCTCTATGCCCCCGGTCGTTCCGCCGCCGATGTCGCGGGGCGCGCCGCCAATTTCGTGACCGCTTTTGACACGGCGGTGGGCCAGTGACTTCCGATCACGTGACTCCCGACCATCTCATTCGCGCAGACGCCGTGCTGGGCGAGGGGATTCAGTGGCACAGCGACGCTGGGCTGTGGTGGACCGACATCCAGTCGAGCGCGATCTTCCAGCATGACCTGGCAGGCGGGATGACCCGGCGCTTCGCCACTCCGGAGCGGGTCGGTTCGTTCGCGCTGATCGAGGGTTCAGGCGATCTTCTGTGCGCCTTCGCCTCGGGCTTTGGCCGATTCGATCCTGCCGCCGGAACGCTGGATTGGCTGCACCGGGTCGAGGAACCCGGCGGACCACGCCGTTTCAATGACGGGCGGGTCGATCGAAGCGGCAATTTCTGGGCCGGAACGATGGTCGAGAAGGGCACGTCGAGCGATGCCGCGCTCTATCGGCTGGCACGTGATGGGGCGCTGCGCGTTTGCGTCGACGGCGTAACGATCTCAAACGGTCTGTGCTGGAGCCCGGATGGCAGGGTGATGTATTTCGCCGATAGCCCCGCCCGAACCATCTATGCCTACCCCGTCGATCCCGCCGATGGAACGCTCGGTGCCCGCCGCGTCTTCGCGACCACCCCGGAAGGCGCCTATCCCGACGGTGCCACGGTCGATTGCGAAGGCTGTCTGTGGAGCGCCCAATGGGGGGCATCGCGGGTTGTGCGCTATCGCCCCGACGGCACGAACGACCAGATCCTGACCCTACCGGTTTCCCAGCCCACCTGCGTTGCGTTCATTGGCCCGGACCTGCGCATGTTGGCGATCACGACGGCGCGCGACGGGCTTGAGCCGGCGGCGCTGGCCGATCAGCCGCTGGCGGGCGATATTCTTGTCTATAAGACCATTGTCGCCGGCCTTCCCGAAATGCAATACCACCCCACTACGGGGTAAAACAATGATCGACGTAAGGCACAAGGGCGGGCGCAACCGTACCCACCAGGTAATGCATGAACTGGGGCAGTCCATCGCGGTCGGTGACTATGGCTCGTGCAATCCGTTTCCGATTGAGGCTGAACTGTGTCGGCGACTGAGCGTCAGCCGCAGTGTGTTGCGCGAAGCGGTGAAGATGCTCACCGCGAAGGGAATGCTCGGCTCGCGCCCGCGCCAGGGCACCTATGTGGAACCCGAACGAGTCTGGAATCTGCTCGATCCCGATGTCTTGAGCTGGCTGCTCGAACGCAAATTCTCGCGCGAATTGTTGCTTCAATTCATGGAAGTGCGGCTGGCAATCGAGCCGATGGCCGCGCGGCTCGCAGCACGCGCTGGCGATACGGAAGCACGCGGCGAAATCGCCCTGGCGCTGGCGCGCATGCAGGCGGCTGAAACCGGTGGCGACGATCCGCTTGAATCGGATATCGCCTTTCACGTCGCTATTCTGCAGGCCAGCGGCAATCCCTTTTATGCCAGATTGCGCGATCTGATCGCTGCCGCATTGAAAACCTCGATCCGGCTTACGAACAAGGCCAAAGGGGTGCGGCTGGCCAGCATCGCCGAACACGCCAGCGTTTATGACGCAATCAAGTCGGGCGATGAGGACGCCGCCGGGGATGCGATGCTAAGCTTGATCACAGAAGCAATGGCCCTTGCCAAAACGCTTTAGCGACAGGGTAATTAGCCCCCGGATTTGGGAACCATGACGCCCGGCAGCCGTGTCCAAACTGCGGCGGGCACATGGTCTTGATCGAGACGTTCGAGCGCCATCATAGCCACCCCCCATCGAAATAGTGACCCAATTGACGTGAACGAGCGGCCGGTTCCGGGGAACGGTCAGGGCGGCCTGAATGTCGTTTATTGGGTCGTTGCGAACGCCTTGGTCCGTTGAACAATGTGATGCTTCATGACTTCCGTCACCGCAATCCGCCAGTCCGGAGCCGACTACCTCAGCCGCGAGACAGCGAAATTATCCAATGATCTGAGTGCCCAGCTTTGTCCCGTATGGGGCACCAAAATTTCTGAAACCGTTGATAATGCTCAAAAATCGTCACCTCGACGGTTTCTTTATCGCGTCTCGCCTGGTCACCCCGTGCTGCCGTCAATTACCTCCAAGGTCGTTGATCCATCCCGCAAGGCATGGGACGATAGGGGTGCGGCTGGGGAGGCGGTGCGATGACGACGATAGTGCTGGATGCCCGCGCCGATATCAGCTTTCCGCGGCTGCTGCGTGAATGGCGACAAAAATGTCGGTTGTCACAGCTTGATCTGGCGCTGACGGCGGGGGTCTCGCAACGCCATGTCAGTTTTCTGGAATCAGGGCGCGCCAATCCCAGCCGCACGATGATCCTGCACCTCAGTGAAACGCTGCAGGTGCCGCTGCGGGATCGCAACACCTGGCTGACGGCGGCCGGCTTTGCGCCGTTATTCCGTACCCGAGCGCTCGATGATCCGCAGATGGGGCAGGTGATGAGTGCGATCCGGATGATGCTGGCGGCGCATGAACCCTTCCCGGCTGCGGCCATTGACCGCGCCTGGAATGTCCGTTTGTCGAATGCGCCCTTTGATCTGCTCGGGCGCATGCTGGGCGAGGACATTTGGGCACGAGTTGGCGGCGAGGCGCATAATTTGATGCGGCTGTTCTTTCACCCAAATGGCATCCGGCGCTTTGTCACCAATTGGGCGTCGGTTGGGCCGCTGATCTGGCAACGGGCGCAGCGTGAGGCCGACACATTGGGCGGCGCCGATATGAAAGCCGTGCTGGATGACCTGGGGCCGTTACAGGATGATGATATCCTGTGGTCAGCCGCAGAGACCGCGCTGTTGCCCGTATTGCCGTTCAACCTGGCGATTGGCGAACTCCGCCTGTCGATGTTCACCGTGATTGCCACCTTTGGCACCGCCCAGGATGTCACCGCTGATGAGCTGCGGATTGAAACCATGTTTCCGGCCGATCCGGCAACCGAGGCGCTTTTTCGGCAGGCAGCAACAAGCCAGCAATCGCTCGCCCAGGCCAAACCGATAACCTGACAGGTAATTGCTGAACACCCGCTTTGCCCCGACAAGCGACACCGAACGCCAGAAGGAGACGACCATGACCATAGCAGCGCCTTCGCCGACCGATATCGTCAAGCAGTTCCTGAAGGCGATGGAGCCGCTCGATTATGATACCGCGCTCACCTGTGTTGCAGCCAATTGCGTTTACACGAACCCGCCACCGATCGGCACAGTGCATGGACCCGTCGGCATCCGGGCTGTGCTTGAACCCTTTTTCGCGCCAACACTGGACAATGAGTTCCGCATCCTGCGGGAATCGGCGACCGGTCCGATCGTCATTCTCGAACGGCTCGATCGCCACCGCCTGGCCGACAAATGGGTCGAACTGCCGGTCACCGGGGTGTTCGAGGTGCATGACGGCCTGATCAGCTATTGGCGTGACTATTTCGATGCGGCCACGATCATGTCGCAATGGCCAGCCGGCTAAAGGCGCAGGCTGTGCGATCCCAAGCATTTCACAAATTCTGGCTGAAGATCACGGCGATTGTCGTTGGATCCTTCGGGCCGATATTTTTCCTGGGCACAATGGGGGCAACGCTGGAGCCCGCCCGGCTGACGCTGGATATGCTCAGCTGGCCGATTGATGGTGGGACGCGCTGGGAGTCGCCCGACACGCGGTTCTTGTCAGCGCTGACTGGCGGCTTTTTGTTGGGCTGGGGGGTATTGATCTGGTGCCTTTCGGCATGGGTCCATGATTTGGCGCCAGAGCCGGTGCGCCGCTCGGTCCTGACCGGCACGCTGGCCTGGTTCTGCCTTGATAGCGCCGGATCAATCGCGTCGGGTAATGCGTCGAACGCCTTGTTTAATGTCATCGTGTTGCTGATCGCGGTCGGCCCGCTTTGGCGGCCGGCAATCGATGCTGGCCGATCATGACCCGCCCAAAGCAGGATCGCTAGCCGCCCCCATCGCCATGACGAGATGGTCGATGAACAGGCGCACCTTGGCCGGCGGTTTGCGGCCCAGCGGCGAGATGGCGTGGACGTCGATGGTCGGCAGGGTAAAATCGGGCAGAAGCTGCACCAGCTCACCGCGCGCGACTTCCATGCGGCAGGCAAAGGCCGACGTCATCGCCAGCCCAAAGCCGGCGACAGCGGCAGCTAAAACGCCTTCAGTAGACGTGGCGACCAGTCGCGCTTCGAGCTTCACGGAGGTTTCGCCACCTGCCGCGTCGCGCAACGTCCAGATATCGATGCCGGGCGACCGCCCGCTGATGATGGCATGCGACTGGAGATCGGCAATCGACTTCGGCGCGGATCGCGCGATGAGATAGGCTGGGCTGGCCACGATATAGCGCGGCGCGGAGGCGATCCGGCGGCTGATAAAGCTCGAATCCGCTAATGCCCCTAGCCGGATGGCGAGATCGACCCCTTCGTCGAGCAAATCGACGCGGCGGTCGGCCATTAAAAGCTCGACCCGCAACGCTGGATGCGCCTCAAGAAACGGGCCAAGCCGGGGAGCGATTTCGCGCGCGC
>JAIERC010000069.1 GCA_019747165.1 Sphingomonas sp.
TGGCGGAATTTCGCCAGACCAAGATCGACGAGATCCGCGCGCAAGTGGGAACGGGCAGGGTGATTTGCGGCCTGTCGGGCGGGGTCGATTCCGCGGTGGCGGCGGTGCTGATCCATGAGGCAATCGGTGCGCAGCTCACCTGTGTGTTCGTCGATCATGGGCTGATGCGCAGTGGCGAGGCCGATCAGGTCGTGGGCCTGTTCCGCAACCATTATAATATTCCGCTGGTCCATGTGAACGCGGAGACGTTGTTTCTGAACGGGCTCAAGGGCCTCACTGACCCAGAGGCGAAGCGCAAGTTCATCGGGGCGACCTTTATCGAAGTGTTCGAGGCCGAGGCGCGCAAGATCGGTGGTGCTGAGTTTCTGGCGCAGGGGACGCTTTATCCCGATGTGATTGAAAGCGTGTCGTTCACCGGCGGGCCGTCGGTTACGATCAAGAGCCATCACAATGTCGGCGGCCTGCCCGAACGCATGAACATGAAGCTGGTCGAGCCGTTACGCGAATTGTTCAAGGACGAGGTGCGCGCGCTGGGGCGCGAGCTTGGTCTGCCCGATATTTTTGTCGGGCGGCATCCGTTTCCGGGGCCTGGCCTGGCGATCCGAATTCCGGGCGAGGTGACCAAGGAACGCTGCGATATCCTCCGCAAGGCCGACGCAATCTACCTAGAGGAAATCCGCAATGCCGGGTTGTACGATGCGATTTGGCAGGCATTTGCGGTGCTGCTGCCGGTGCGCAGCGTTGGCGTGATGGGCGACGGGCGGACCTATGACAATGTGCTGGCGCTGCGTGCGGTGACATCAACCGACGGGATGACCGCACAGGCGTTTGAATATCCTGGCGGCTTCCTGCCGCGCGTGGCGACTCGTATCGTCAATGAGGTCAAGGGCATCAACCGCGTGACCTATGATTACACCAGCAAGCCGCCCGGCACGATCGAGTGGGAATGATGGGCTCGCGGTAACCGCGACTATGCTGGGCGAATTCTTGGCCCCGAACATCGACATGCAGCGGCCCAAGCTGGTCAGAATGGCGCCCATTTTTTGCTGTTGCTTTTCAGCATGAGCATGGCCAATCTTGACGAAAGCAGGGGTGCGGTTCGGTTTCGCACGATACTGTCATCACGCAGGAGAGACCCGAATGATCAAGGGGGTCTCGTTTGGTTGAATCATTGCTCCAGGCAGCGGTGCCGTTTGCGGCGCTGATCCTGGCTGGCCTTTTCGCGGGTTTCGCAGCCGGATTATTTGGGATCGGCGGCGGCTTTATTGTTGTCCCCGCTCTTTTGATCGTTTTGCCGCTATTTGGTGGCGATAAGGCGCAGCTTGCGCATGTCGCGATTGGCACGTCTGCGGCGACAATCATCATCACCTCGATCCGTTCGCTGCGATCACATGCCCTGCGCGGGGCCGTCGAATTCCCGATTCTGTGGAGCTGGGCACCATGGCTGATTCTTGGCGATGCCGCTGGCGTGGTGCTGGCCGGGCGGATTGACGGGCATATTCTGACGATGATCTTTGCGATCGGTGTCGGGCTGATGTCCCTGCTCTTCCTGGTGCCGCAGCTGGCCGACCATAAATTTGGCGACGACATGCCGGGTATCGCCCCTCGTGTTGCGATTGCGGGCGGTCTTGGAACGTTTTCCGCGCTGCTGGGGATTGGCGGTGGCACGATCGCGATCATGGTGATGACGTTATGTGGCCGGTCGATCCACCGCGCGATTGCAACCGCGTCGGGCATTGGCGCGCTGATCGCCATTCCCAGTGCGATTGGCTTTGTGCTGATCGGGCTTGGCGAGGCCGGGCTGCCCTGGGGATCGCTTGGCTTTGTCAACCTGCCCGCGGCGGCGGTGATTACGTCCATGTCGATCCTGACGGCACCGTTGGGCGTGGCGGCGGCCCACAGCTTGCCGGCGTCCCCCTTGCGCCGAATTTTTGGGCTCTATCTCATTTTCATTTCGATTGTGATGTTCCGCAATGCGATGAAGATGTGACGGGTGGTAATGCGACTGATTGAGCCACGGCCGATACCCATCGGTGGTGATGAGCGATAAAAGGGAGAGAGCAAGATGACCGACGTGATTGCAGAGCCAACCGCTTTGATCCTGCCCGAGGAAGCGCAGGATGATTTGCTGACGCGTGGGTATAACCGTCGCGATCTTGCCCGGTTTGCCGCCGTCTTTGGCGTTGGCGCGGTAGCGGCGACGACGGGCCGCCCCGCTTGGGCGTCAGCGGGCGTGCCTGATCCGGCACCCACAGCCAAGACGCGAATCGGCGCCAATGAATGTTGGACAGGGCCGCTGATGCCGGGGCAGATCGCAGCCGGCAAGATGATCGCGCATAGCAACCGCTATTCGCCGCACGACGAACGCGGAGATTTTATCAAGGCGGTGATGTCGGTTGAGGGCGTGCCCTATGATCATGTCGCTCCCTGGCCGGGATCGAGCGATCCGCTTTCGCGCGCGGTGATCAGCTATTGTTCGCCGACCAAGGGCCTGGTCACGGCCGATCCGACCTTTGAACTCGCTGGCCGCACTGCCGAATGGATTGGCGCACCCGTCAAGCGGGTGCCGTTGACCCCGGATTTTCGCCATGACGTAAGGGCGATGCTCGCGGCTGATCCCAATGCCGGCCTCTATTATATCTGCACGCCCAACAACCCGACCGGCACCATCACCCCGCTGGCCGACATTGAATGGCTGATCAAGAACAAGCCCGAAGGATCGATGGTCCTTGTGGATGAGGCTTATACCCATTTTGCTGGGGTGCCGGTCGCGTCATCCTTTGTCATGGCACACAAGGATGTGATCGTGATGCGGACCTTTTCGAAAATCTTCGGGATGGCCGGCATGCGGATGGGCTTCATTATGACCAACCCCGCCAATATCGCCAAGATGATGCGCTATGATGGCGGCATGCAATCCGGCGCGTTGCCGCTGCCTTCACTCGCCTGCGCGACGGCCAGCCTGACCGCCAAGACGCTGATCGCGGCGCGCAAGGCCGAAATGGAGCAAGCGCGCGGCATGACGATTGATCACCTGAAGGCGCGGGGCCTGACGGTGGTGCCCACCAACGCCAATATGGTGATGATCGACTGGAAGACCAAAGCTGCCAAGGATGTGCAGGCCGCGTTCCGTTCGCAAAGCGTCGAAATTGGCCGGTCCTGGCCAATCTGGCCGACCGTATCGCGGATCACGGTGGGATCGATGACCGACATGAAGAACTTCTGCATGGCACTCGACAAGGTGTGGGTTGCCTGAGTGTAGCCGTGTAAGCATCCCTGCCTGATCGCAGGCCGCCAGCAAGCCGGGTGCCCCGATAGTGGGGCATCCGGCTTTTTCTTCGTCTGTCTCGTTGCCGCCAAAAGCCGCCAGGGCAATCGATTGTGGTGTAAACCGATGCTGCACTGCAACACAACGTCGCCAATGTCAGTTCAGCTATGATTTGTTATAAAAAAGCGATTATTGACCAATATATCTCCGCCAATGTTTCTGGGTCTGTACTATCGGAACCCGCCTGCTGGGCGAGAGTGTCGACGAGCCAGACGAAGGCGGGACCTCAATCTGGCAACAGGAGATCCCATGAAGTTAGCACTTTTCACCACCGCCAGCGCTGTCGCCGCAGCGATGTTGATCGGCGCGCAGCCTGCCGCTGCCCAGGAAACCGATCCACCCAAACCACTGACCGTTACGGGCTCGATTGCGCTCGTCTCAGATTACCGCTTTCGCGGCGTTTCCCAATCCGACAAACAGATAGCAGTGCAGGGTGGCTTTACCGTTACGCATGAAAGCGGCCTTTATGCCGGCACCTGGGCATCCAACCTCGCAGGTTGGGGGACGTTTGGCGGCGCCAATACCGAACTCGATCTGTACGGAGGCTATAAGGTGCCCATCGGCGGCGCGACGCTCGATGTCGGCTTAACCTGGTACATGTATCCAGGCGGTGCCAGCAACACCGATTTTGCTGAGCCTTATGTCAAGCTTAGCGGCACGGTTGGGCCCGTATCGGTGCTCGGCGGCATTGCTTATGCCCCCCCGCAGCGTGCCCTTGGTAACTTCTCAAGAACGCCGTTCAGCCGTGGCCAGGCAGAGGATAATATTTATGTCTGGGGTGATGCGAGCGTTGGCATCCCGAAAACGCCAATTACCGCCAAGGCGCATGTTGGCTATTCGGACGGTAACCCAGGGTTGGGCCCGAATGGCACCAGCGTTGCGCCGACCGGCAGATATGTTGATTGGCTGCTCGGCGTCGATGCTGTGGTCGGGCCCCTGGTGCTCGGTGTTGCCTATGTCGATACGAATATCTCGTCGGCGGGATCTGCTTATTTGTTGCCGAATTTCAGCTCGACCAAGGATGGTAGCTCGATTGCCGACTCTCAGGTCGTATTCTCGGTTTCGGCGAGCTTCTGATCGGGTGATCCCGCAAGGGGTTACCCTTGCGGGATCCCGCCAGTGCGTCGTGCCGGCGGCAATGGACTTTGCGCGACGGTCAGGTAAATGGCAGTGATGGCTGCTGATCCGCTTTCGCCCGATCGACTTATCCTTCGTCGACCAGATGACTGGCACGTCCATCTGCGCGATGATGCGATGCTGGCGGGCGTTGCGAACTATACTGCGCGACAATTTGCGCGGGCGATTGTGATGCCTAATCTGGTGCCGCCCGTGACGGACCGGACAGCAGCATCGGCCTATCGGGCGCGGATCATGGCCGCGATCGATCCAGGCCTTGGCTTCACGCCATTGATGACGTGTTATCTGACCGATCATATCGATCCTGATGAGGTTGAATGCGGATTTGCCGAGGGTGTTTTCGCCGCTGCCAAACTCTACCCCGCGCATGCCACCACCAATGCAGAACATGGCGTCTCCGATGTCAGCGCGATCAGTGCGGTGCTGGAGCGGATGCAAAAGATTGGCATGCCGCTGTTGCTGCACGGCGAGGTGACCGATCCTGCGATCGACATCTTTGATCGGGAAGCGGTGTTTATCGATCGCATTTTTTCACGGATCAGCGCCGATTTTCCGGGATTGAAGACAATATTCGAACATATCACCACGGCCGATGCGGTGGCCTTTGTCGAGGCCAGCGGTCCGCTGGTCGCAGCGACGATTACGCCCCACCATTTGCGGATAAATCGCAACGCGATGTTTGAAGGCGGGATCCGGCCGCATTTTTATTGCCTGCCGGTTGCCAAGCGCGAGCGGCACCGGCTCGCGCTGCGCCGCGCGGCGGTTTCGGGCTCCCCGAAATTTTTCCTGGGCACCGATTCTGCGCCGCATGAGGTTGGCCGCAAGGAATCGGCCTGTGGCTGCGCTGGCCTGTTCAACGCCCCCTTCGCGATCGAAAGCTATGCCGCGACCTTTGACGAGGAGGGCGCGCTCGATCGGCTGGAGGGCTTTGCTGCTGAACATGGGCCGCGCTTCTATGGGCTTCCGCTCAGCGATGAACGGATCGTGCTGGAACGTGTGCCGGTGACGGTTCCCGCAATCATTGCCACGGTCGATGCGGGCAATCTGGTGCCCTTCCATGCCGGGGATATCCTGCCCTGGCGCTTTGCCGGTCGTGCGCCTGCGTGACCATGGCTGACCCTGGCGATCAACCGCCGGTCTATCGATACCGTGTTTCGGGATTAACTGTTCAAAGCGATCTTGCCTTGCCTGGGTTGCATCGGCTGGATAGCGATGCGCCGCCCGATGTGGCCATCGCGGCTGGTATCGTGCCAATCATGCTCCCTGATCCCCTTCTTGTTCGGCCGCGCTTGCAGCTTGGGGCGACCCAGGCTTTGTGGCACCCTCCCGGCATTGGGCGCTTCCTGATCGAAGGCGGCAGGATGATCCGTTATGCGGCCGAGCGTGATGCCACGCCCGAAGACCTGGCGATCTTCCTGGTCGGTACGGTCTTTGCGGTACTGTTCCACCAGCGGGGTGACATTGTTCTGCATGCCAGCGCGGTCGCGGTTGGCGGGCGAGCCGTGCTGTTCTGCGGGCGATCGGGTGCCGGCAAATCGACGCTTGCCGCAGCGCTTGTCGAACAGGGATACCCGCTGCTGTCCGACGATCAATGCGCGATTGTCCTGGATTCGGCATCGCAGCCGATGCTTCGACCCGATGGGCGTCAGCTGAAGTTATGGGCGCCATCGATCGCGGCGCTGGCGCTGGACGGGCGACGGCAAGCGGCGGTGCCGATCAATCCCAACAAATATTATGTCGATCCCGCCCAGCGGCGTGAGGACGCTCTGCCGATCGGCGCGATTTATCATTTGTCCGAAAGCGATTCAGCGGCGGCAACCGAGGTCAAGATTCCCAATTTGGCCGATCGTACCGCGCTGCTGGTCGCCAATGCCTATCGCCCGGTGCTGATGCAACGGATGGGGCGAAGGCCCAGCTATCTGCAGGCGAGTGCGGCGATTGCCGGGCAGATCGGGGTATTTCAGTTTGTTCGGCCAAAGCAGTTCTCTGTGATGCCCATGATACTCGGCGCGCTTGCCGATCATTGGCGGGACATTGGGCTGGTCGCCTAGCGTGGCTTGCGATCCGCGGCCTAACCAAGGATAGCGGCCCGGAATATTGGGCAGAGGATGCGGTGTGGATCAGGCAGATATAGTCATCGTCGGGGCAGGGCATGGCGGCGCGCAGGCGGCGATTGCGCTGCGGCAGCAGGGCTTTACCGGTTCAATCGCGATTATCGGTGACGAGCCTGAGCTGCCCTATGAACGGCCGCCGCTGTCGAAGGACTATCTGGCTGGCGACAAACCGTTTGAACGATTGCTGATTCGCCCGGCGACCTTCTGGGCCGAACGGCAGATCGATTTTCGGCTCGGCATGCGGGTCAGCGCCGTGCTGCCGGAGGAGCATCGGGTCACGACCGAGGATGGCAAGTCATTGGGCTATCGCACGCTCATCTGGGCGACCGGCGGCGCGCCGCGAAAGCTGACTTGCCCGGGTGCAGAGGCGGCTGGCGTCCATTATGTCCGCAGTCGCGCTGATGTGGATCAGCAAATTGCTGAACTAGCGTCGGTCAGCCGGGTCGTCGTCATTGGCGGCGGCTATATCGGGCTTGAAGCGGCGGCAGTGCTCAACAAGCTCGGCAAGCAGGTAACGGTGGTCGAAGCGCTTGATCGGGTGCTGGCCCGTGTCGCTGGGGAACCACTGTCGCGATTTTTCGAAGCCGAGCATCGCGCGCATGGCGTCGATGTGCGG
Organism: Sphingomonas sp.; assembly: GCA_019747165.1. Classification (GTDB taxonomy): domain Bacteria; phylum Pseudomonadota; class Alphaproteobacteria; order Sphingomonadales; family Sphingomonadaceae; genus Sphingomonas. Next base: position 7,196 of record JAIERC010000069.1, read on the forward strand.
TTGGGCGCGATGGTCGAGGCGATTGAGACCGCGAACGGCCGGGCAATTGGCGTCAGACTGGCTGACGGTGAGCTGATTGGTTGCGATATGGTGGTGGTGGGCATTGGCATCATCCCCGCTGTCGCGCCGTTGCTGGCGGCAGGGGCTGCGGGGGGCAATGGCGTGCTGGTCGATGCGCAGTGCCGCACCAGCCTGCCCGATATTTTTGCGATCGGCGATTGTGCGGCCCATGCCAATCACTTCGCGGGAGGGGCGGTGATCCGGCTGGAATCGGTCCAAAATGCCAATGATCAGGCGACGGTAACAGCCAAGACGATCATGGGCGGTATCGATGGCTATGACTCAGTGCCATGGTTCTGGTCCAACCAATATGATTTGAAGTTGCAGACCGTCGGCCTATCGACTGGCTATGATCAAATGCTGGTGCGTGGCGACCCCGAAACCCGCAGTTTTTCGGTCATCTATCTGCGTGATGGGCATGTGATCGCGCTGGATTGTGTCAACATGATCAAAGATTATGTGGCGGGGCGGGCATTGGTGGTTGCCGGCCTCACTGCCGGGCTGTCACCCGATCCGGTCCAGCTGGCCGATCCGCTAATCGCTTTGAAGACGCTGGCTGCGCCCGTATAGCCGCCTGAGCCATGGGGAGACAGATTTCGGCGCGCAGCCCGCCTTCGGGGCGGTTCGATAGCGTCAGCGTCCCGCCCTCGGCCTCAACGGCGCGCAACACGATCGACAACCCAAGGCCAAAGCCGACGGTGTCGCGCTTGCGGGCGGTGTCGAGTCTGACGAAGGGCTTGAGGACATCAGCCAGCTTGTCGGGCGGGATGCCGGGGCCGTCATCATCGACATAGAGGCGGATCGCATTGCCATCGTCCTGGAGCGTGAGGACTACCGACGAACCGTGGTGCAGGCCATTGTCGACAAGATTGGTAATGGCGCGCTTTACCGCCGATCGGCGGATGACCACTTCAAGATGATCGGGGCCGACATAGCTGACATTGGCGCCATGATCGGTCGCATCATCGGCAATGGTCGCGCATTTTACCGCAAGATCGACGCGGGTTGGCGTTTCCGGATTCTCGTCGCCGCCCAGATAGGCGAGCAGCGAAGAAACCATCGCCTCCATTTCATCAATGTCTTCGCGAATCGCGTCGCGCAATTGCTGCTCCTGAACGCCATCGGCGCGCAGCTTCAACCGCGAAAGCGGCGTCCGCAAATCATGACCAACCGCGAACAGCGCCTGAGTGCGGTCATTGATCAGCCCATGGATGCGGCTTTGCATGCCGTTAAAGGCGCGGATCACCTGGGCGACATCGGCTGGTCTTTCTTCTTTCACATAGACTTCAACGCCACTGCCGGTCTGGTCGGCAGCCGCCGCGAGCCGACGGAGTGGACGCAGGGTCCGCTGCATGAGCAAACTGGCCATTAGCATCAGGGCAAATGCCGGTGCCAGTGCCAGCAAGATCCGATCGGTAATGATTCGCGTGTTGGCGATTGGTTCCTGGGTGCGAAAATACAGCCAGCTATGGTCAGGGAGGTGGAGTCCCCCCGTGACAACGGACTCGCGGTCAGGCGATTCGAGCCAAATCCGAAGATCGCTCCTGCCCAGCGTCGGTTCCCAGGCCACCACTTGCTTGCTCATCGCGGCAAGTGTCGTTGCCGATGGTGGCGGCGGCGGCGGGTGTTGCGCGGTCTGCCACTGCACCAGATAATGTCCGGTACTGAGCGATGCCGCAAGGTGCGGCCGTTCGGCAACGGGGGCTGCGGACACCAGCTGCTGCGTGACCATCAAATGTTCGGCAAGGCGGCGCGCTTCGTCGTCACGCAGCGAGAATTGGCTGTTGCGCTCGTAAAGGATTGTGCTGATGCCGAATTCGATGATCACCGTCAGCAACAGGATTGCTACGATCTGCCCAAGGACTCCGGGTGATGGACGGACGAACTTGATCAACGACGTTCGACGGGAACGTTCAGCATATACCCAATCCCGCGCACCGTGATGATCGGCGCGTCACGACCGGCACTTGAAAGCTTGCGGCGCAATCGGCTGATCAACACGTCAATGCTGCGATCCGAACTGTCGCCAAGCCGGGTTCGCGACAATTCGATCAGCCGATCACGGGCGATGACGCGTTGGGCGTGATCAAGCAGCGTAACCAGCAGATCGAATTCTGCGCCGGTCAGGTCGACACTGGCACCGCTGGGTGAGCGTAGTTCGCGACGCGGCAGGTCAACCACCCAACCGTCAAAAACTATGGTTTTGGCCTCGCCATCGCCCTTGCCCCGATCAAGCGCCGGGCGGCGCAGCACCGCGCGGACACGCGCGACCAGCTCACGCGTCCCAAAGGGTTTGGCGATATAATCGTCCGCGCCCAGTTCAAGGCCGACGACCCGATCGGTCTCGCTTCCCCTCGCGCTGATAAAGATGATTGGCACATCGCTTTGCTGGCGCAGCGACCGGCACAGATCAATGCCGTTGGTGCCCGGCAGCATGATATCAAGCAGGACAAGATCAACCGGCCCTTGATCAAAGGCCAACCACATTTCGGGCGCGGCAGCCGCAGGGCGGACGGTATAGCCGTTTTCCTGAAGCGCGCGGGTGGTTAGCGTGCGAAGTGCTGGATCATCTTCAACCAGCAGAATCGTTGGGGCCGTCATACTGGATCGCCTATTTTCATCGAACAGAATTAGGGGGAGCATTCCAGAGCGTCAACGGATCGCGTTTCCCAAAGCGAATCAGGAAACACTTCTTTACATCGCAGGCAGCATTGCTGCTGCCGCTGTGCCAAAGCGTAACACTGCTTAACCATCATGAATGCTGGCGATAATCGTAAACATCGCGTTAACTGCGGGGCATGGCATTCAGATCAATCGCATCCGCCCCGGCCCATGGCCACCCGATCCGCCGGATGGTGGTAAGCAAGCGTCCTGCGCCCAAGGCGTTGGCCACGGCGGCAAAGGGGGAGGATGAGCTGAAGCTGTTTGCGCTCAGCTTCACGGCATTCTTTATCTGTATCTATACGCTCATTTTATAGGCGTTATCGCCTGGAGCCGACCTGGCACGTGTCAGGTCGCCGGGATATCGTCACAGAGCAGGTGCAGTTTATAGCCCAGCCATGCCGAGATCGGGCACATCACCGCGACCACGAACAACATGTCGCTGGGGCCGACGCCGGCAAGTGCTAACCCCTGAACGCCAACGGCGCCCAACACCATTGCACCGGCATTGACGACATTATTGGCGGCCACCGTGCGGGCGGTTTGATCCTTGGTAACGGTCGTCGTCAAAAAGGCATAAAGCGGCACCACAAACATGCCGCCCGTCACGGCAATCGCAATCAGCGCGGCGACCACCAGAATGCCGCGCGGCATCTCCATGAAGGTGTGCAGATCATAAAGCGTGCCGGCTGGAGCGGCTGGCCAGCTGCGGCACAGCAATGAAAAGAGCACGACGCATGCCCCCATCGCCAACACCGATGCCGGCGCATAGCGCGCTGATGTATGTCCCTTGAGCAGCGCATTGATAGCCACCGAGCCAACCGCGACACCAACCGAGAACAGCGCGATCACAAAGGTTGAAACGGCTTCATCAGAGGTGAGCACATTCTTCACCAGCGGCGGGAAAATGATGATCAGCACCGCGCCCATCGACCAGAAAAAGCTGATCGCGCAAATTGTCATGAACAGCCGCGGGATATGCATGGTCGCGCTGATCACCCGCCAGGATGAGGTAAACGGGTTGTAATTGATCTTGAGTTCTGGCCCAGCGCGAAGCGCCGACGGCACGAACAGCGCTGTAACCCAGCCAATCAGCGCCACGGCAAGTACTGTGATGACCGTCCATTCCGCCGGCCGGGCCGCAAGCAAGCCTGCCACGATCGTACCGGCCAAGATCGCCAGATAGGTTGCGGATTCGACCAAGCCGGTGCCGCCCAGTACCTCGTCTTCCTGCAGATGCTGGGGCAGAATGGCATATTTGATCGGCCCAAAAAACGCTGAATGAATGCCAAGCCCCAGCACCGCGATGAGCATTAGCGCCAGGCCGGGGGTGGCATAGCCGCCATGCGCCAGCAGCAGGCCCGTTGAACCGACGATCATGATCAGGATTTCGGCGGTCTTCACGATCCGGATAATTTTGGCTTTATCGTGCGTATCGGCGAGCTGGCCGGATAGCGCCGAGAGCAGGAAAAACGGCAAAATGCCGATCGCTGTCGCAATCGCATTGAAATTCTGCTCGATCTTGGGATCGTTATAAATCTGGTAGGTCGCGAACAGCACCATGGAGGTCTTGAACAGATTGTCGTTAAAGGCACCGAGGAATTGAGTGACAAAAAGGGGCAGAAATCTGCGCTTCTTGAGGAGCCCGAGCGCATTCAACATGGAAAAACCGTACCTCAAAATGGCAAGACTGTGACACGGCCATAGCCGAGCGGCGCGGAAACCGGCAATCGGATAATGAACTGGATAATGCACCGGGCTGGCCCGGTGGGGTTTGCGTCGGCCCATGACAGGCGTAGAGCGGCCCGCAATGTTGACCTTGCCCAATTTGTTGACCCTGTCGCGGATCCTTGCCGTGCCGTTGCTCGCTGCCCTGTTGTGGTGGCCCGATTGGCGGCTTGGCTATGCAATCGGCTTCGGCCTGTACTGCCTGATGGGCATCACCGATTATTTTGACGGCTATCTGGCGCGGGCGCAGGGCACCGTATCCAAGCTTGGCATATTTCTCGATCCGATTGCCGACAAGATCATGATCGCGGCGGTCATTCTGCTGCTGGTCGGGACGGGCGATATCGCCGGTCTGCACAAGGTTGCCGCACTCGTCATTCTGCTGCGTGAAATTGCGGTATCTGGCTTGCGCGAGTTTTTGGCGCAGCTCCGCGTTTCGGTGCCGGTGTCGCAGCTCGCCAAATGGAAGACGGCGCTGCAGATCATTGCTTTTGGTGGGTTGATCCTGGCCGGGGCGCTGCCAGCGGCATGGATCAAGCTGGCCAGTCTGACCGCGCTTTGGCTGGCGGCCGGGCTGACGGTGATCACCGGCTGGGATTATCTGCGCGTTGGCCTGAAGCATATGGATTGACGGCGATGGCGGTCGAATTGCTCTATTTTGCCTGGGTCCGCGAACAGATTGGCTGCGGCCATGAAAGCGTCACCCCGCCCGAAGGCCTGGCGACGGTGGCTGATCTGATCGATTGGCTTGCCGGCCGCAGCGCCGGCCATGCCGCTGCCTTTGCTGATCGCGCGCGGTTGCGGGCGGCGATTGATCAGCGCTTCGGTCCGCTCGACGCGCCGATCGAAGGGGCCCGCGAAATTGCGATTTTCCCGCCGGTGACGGGCGGATGATGGCGGTTCGTGTGCAGGCCGAGCCGATCGATGCGGCGGCAGCGCTTGCCGGGCTTGAGGCGCCGGGGGCGGGGGCGGTGGCGAGCTTTACCGGCCTGGTGCGCGGCGATGATGGCGTTTCCGTGCTGGAGCTGGAGCATTATCCCGGGGCAACCGAAGCAGCGTTGGAAGCTCTTGCTGTCGAAGCGACTGCGCGATGGTCGCTCATTGCCGTGGAGATCATCCACCGGGTTGGGCCAATGGTGCCCGGCGACCGGGTTGTGTTTGTCGGCACCGCCGCCGCCCATCGCGGTGCCGCGCTTGAAGCCTGCGCTTTCCTGATCGATCGACTGAAGACCGACGCCCCATTCTGGAAGCGCGAGCTGTGCGGTAGCGACGCCCGCTGGGTGGAGCCGCGCGCCAGCGATGATGCGGCGGCTGATCGTTGGCGGGCTGGGTCGGGATTGGGCTGAGCTGCGATTCAGTGCGTTCAGGCGGATGGTTGGAAAACAGCCCCTCTTTGGCAACCGATTATTTCGTATTTGAACGCCTCCATGGGGACGTAATCAACATGATCGCGATTGAATTGATCACCATGCTCACTGCAAATCCATTAGTGCCGAGCGCGAGACTGCTGACGAGTGCGAACACAAGCAATGCGATACCAAGCGCGATCACAATCCATGCCGGATAACTGCTCAGAGGTTTCATTTGCCAATTATATCGTTTCTGGGTGACGTCTGCAATTGCGGTTATACTTGAAAAGTGGGCTAGTGCGGAATCCGGGGTGACGGTCGGGGCGAGGGTACTCACAATAGCCGCGTCGGATGACACAATATTGCACTGCGCCTTCGTCACCAGGATACTCGACGATCAATCCAGTTTGGGGATCAATACGCCGCCCACGATATGCACCACGCCATTGGCCTGGCGGAGATTGGCGGTTTCGATATAGCTTTTGTTGCCGTTGGTGTCGGTGATGCTGATTGCGTCATGGACGATTTCGATCACCAGTGGCTCGCCGTCGATGCTGGTGTAGCGCGCCTTGCCGCCGCCAGCCTTTACTCGCTCGCGGATCTGCTCGGTGGTGATGGCGCCGGGCACGATATGGTAGCGCAATATCCTGGCCAGCGCCGCTTTGTTCTCGGGTTTCAGCAGTGTCTCCACCGTGCCGGGTGGGAGGCGGGCAAAGGCGGCATTGGTTGGCGCGAATAGCGTCAACGGCCCAGGGTTGATCAGCGTATCGATCAGGCCGGCGGCTTGCACCGCGGCGAAAAGCGCCGACAAATTTGGTGCGGCAGCGACATTTTCGGCGATTTTCTTGTTCGCCTGCATGGTGTTGCTGCCAATGCTGGGCTTCGGCATCGGCGCAGGGTTGCCAGCAGCGATCAGGACATCGCGCTGCTGTGCACCAGCAGCGAAGCTGCAGCCGACGGCAGCTAATGCGGCAGCGCCAATCCGGCGCGCTTTACCGTGGCAGCGATTGCGCATCGGCGAGCACTTGCGACAGCAGTAGAAAATCCTTTTCGCGCGGGGATGCGCGTCGCCAGACGAGCGCGATCCGGCGGATCGCATTGTCCGCCTCCAGCGGCCGGGCGGCAATGTTGGTGTGTTCCAATATGCCGGCGGTGATCGCCATTTCCGGCAACATCGTTACCCCCAGCCCATTATCGACCATCTGGACGATCGTATGCAGCGACGTGCCCAGCATCGTGGCTTCCGCGCGCAGTTCAGGCCGGTTGCAGGCCGATAACGCATGATCCTTCAGGCAATGCCCGTCTTCAAGCAACAACAGCCGATGTTCGTCGATGTCAGCGGCAAGGATGCTGGCGGGGCAGGGGGTGTATTCGCCGTCCGGAAACGCCACGAACAAGCGATCATCGAACAAGGGCTGCACCGAAACCTCTCCGCAGGCATAGGGCAATGCCAGCAGCACGCAATCAGTGCGGCCATTGTGCAGGCCCTCGCACGCCACCCCGCTGGGCTCTTCGCGCAGATATAGTTTCAGGTCGGGATAATCGGTTCGCAATCTTGGCAAAATGCGCGGCAGCATGAAGGGTGCTATCGTCGGGATCACGCTCATCCGCATGTCACCCGAGAGCGGCCGCCCGGCAGCGCGCACCAGATCGCCCAACTCATCGGCCTCGCGCAGCACGCGTCGCGCCTTTTCAGCTATCCGATCGCCCAATGGTGTAAAGCGGACGACCCGACGGGTGCGTTCAACCAGGGTGACGCCAATCAGCGTTTCCAGTTCACGCAGGCCGGCTGACAGCGTCGATTGTGTAACAAAGCACGCCTCTGCCGCGCGCCCGAAATGCCCATGTTCCTGCAGGGATACCAGATACTGCAGTTGCTTGAGCGTTGGCAGATAGGTCGCCATTTATCGTTCCAGTCGATCAATACGGCACAAATAACCTGTTGGATCGTTAAATAACAGCCTTATATGGGCAGACCGAGATGAGAGGGTGGCGCACGCCCCGTGGACGGGAGAGGACCTGGCTGGCTCCGAATTCATTCAAAGGAGTCCCTATCCATGTTGACCGTTGGCGATACGCTGCCCGATTTCACCGTTCCCGTTCAGCAGGGCATTCATGCCCTCCCCGCCGGCGAAACGCTCAGCCAGGATAGCTTCCCGGGCAAGTGGAAGATCCTGTTTTACTGGCCAAAAGATTTCACCTTTGTCTGCCCGACCGAGATCATCGGCTATGCCGCGCTGAAGGACGATTTCGCTGATCGTGATGCCGTGCTGATCGGTGCATCGACCGATACCGCACATGTCCATCTTGCGTGGCGGAAGTCGGATCCTGATCTTGCGGCTGCCGATTTCCCCTGGCTGGCGGATAATGGCGCGGTGCTGGCCTCGGCGCTCGGCATTCTCGACGCGAACGAGCATGTCGCTTACCGCGCGACCTTCATCATCGATCCGGACAATGTCATCCAGGCAGTGCAGGTCAACGGGCTGAATGTCGGTCGCAACCCGCAGGAAACGCTGCGCGTGCTTGATGCGCTGCAGACCGACGAACTCTGCCCATGCAACTGGAACAAGGGCGACGACGTCCTTCAGCTCGCCGCCTAACCAACTAGCGGGGCGGGCGTAGTCCCGCTCGCTTTCTTGTCACCCCGGCCAGCGCCGGGGTGACTCGTTTCCAGGAGATTGATCGACCATGTCGCTCAAGGAATTTTCGGGCGCGCTGCCTGACTTCGCCAAGGACATCCGACTCAACATGTCGTCGCTGCTTAACGAACAGGCGCTGCCGGATCAGCGCAAATATGGCCTGCTGCTGAGCTGCGCGCATGGCTCGGCTTACAAGCCACTGGTCGATGCTGCTGAAGCCGAATGCGCCGGCAAGCTCAGCGCTGAAGCGGCCACCGCTGCACGCGCTGCCGCCGCCGTGATGGCGATGAACAACGTCTATTATCGCTTCACGCACTTGGCCGGGAACAAGGAATATCTGACCATGCCCGCCAAGCTGCGGATGAACGTGATCGGCGCGCCGGGCATCGACAAGGCTGATTTCGAGCTATTCTGCCTCGCGGTCTCAGCGATGAACGGCTGCGGGATGTGCATCGATAGCCATGAGCAGGTGCTGCAAAAGGCGGGTGTGAATGCCGAGACGATCCAGCATGCCGTCCGCTATGCATCGGTGATGAAGGCGGTTGCTTCGGTCCATGCGGCGCTGAACTGACCCTTGGCGGGGGGAGCGGCCTGGGATCAGCTCAGTGCCTTCCAGATCGTATAGACACTGGTGGTGGTCAGCAGCATGCCGACCATCACCATCAACGCCCGGGCTGGGATGCGCCTGGCGAGCACAGCCCCGAATGGCGCCGCGATGAGCCCACCGATCAGGATTCCAAACGTGGCAACCGTGAATGCCGCAAATCCCATTGTGGCAATGAAGGTTGCCGAAATTGTCGCGGTCAGGAAGAATTCGGATGTGTTGACCGTGCCGATTGTGGTGCGCGGCGCCGCCCCTTGAACCAGCAGGTTTGACGTGACCACTGGCCCCCAGCCGCCGCCGCCCGCCGCGTCGAGAAAGCCGCCAATCAAGCCGATCGGCGCGACAAAACGGGGTTTGCGCGGTTCGGTCTGCCCGCGCCAGCCGCGATACAACAAATACAGGCCGATCGCCGCCAGATAAGCCATCACAAACGGTTTCGCGACAGAGGCGTCGATGCTGCTCAGCACATAAGCCCCCAGCACACCGCCGATCATGCCGGGGATGACCAGCCGCCTGAACAGTTTCCAGTCGACATTGCGGCTATAGATATGGCTGATGCCGGAAGCCGCCGTCGTAAAGGTTTCGACCGCATGAACGCTTGCCGAGGCAAGCGCGGGGGACACGCCAAGGACGCTGACGAGCAGCGTGCTCGAGATCAAGCCAAAGGCCATGCCCAGCGCGCCATCGATGACCTGCGCAGCGAATCCGGCCAGGATGAAGGGCAGGATGGCATTGAAATCAATCAGAGAAACGTCAAACACGCCGACCGCCTTCCCTTGGATAAAGAAAGAATAGGCAGAGACGTTATACCCTACAAGATAGATAGGATTTGTTCGCCTAAATACTGCGATGAAGCGGTTATGGAATTCGTCCGGGGGAGTGCCTAAATAGGCGCTAGTTCAAAAAAGGACCTAGCTCATGTTCGAGCGCCTGACTGCCTATCTCGATTCGATCAAGCTGCGCGATCCTGCGCCGCGATCGCGCTGGGAAATCCTGCTTTATCCGGGCGTGCTGGCGCTTGGCTTGCACAAGGTGGCGCACGCCTTGTTTCAGGCCGATCTGTTTTTTCTGGCGCGTCTCGTCAATCACCTGTCGCGCTTCCTGACGGCGATCGACATCCATCCGGGTGCAAAGATCGGACGCAATTTCTTTATCGATCATGGCTTTACGGTGATCGGGGAAACCGTTGAGATCGGGGACAACGTCACCATTTACCAATGCGTGACGCTGGGGGGCACCAGCCCGGATAATGGCGTGGCGGGCAAGCGCCATCCGACGTTGAGGGACAATGTTATCATTGGATCGGGCGCGCAGGTGCTTGGCCCCATCACGATCGGCCATAGCGCGCGCGTTGGCGCTAACGCGGTTGTTACCAAGGACGTTGTGCCTGGCGCCGTGATGGTTGGTATTCCGGCGCGCGCGACGATGGTGGAAGGCGGGCGGAGCGACAAGAGCTTCGTGCCCTATGGTACACCGTGCAGCGAAATGTTCGACCCCGAGACGCAGAAAGTCGAACTGCTCCGCTGTGAGATTGAAACGCTGCGCAAGCGCCTGGATGCGCTGCTTGCCGACAATGGGGATCTGCGTGATCGTGCGTGATGCGCCGGCGGTGATGGCCTGATGGGGACTGTTACGCCCTTTCCGCAGCCCGCCGTCCGCGTGCCCGCGCAAGTCGGTTTTGATCGCGTGGAGCTGACCCGGATTCTCGATCTTTATGGGCGGATGGTCGCGGCAGGGCATTGGCGGGACTATGCGATGGATATGGGCCGCGATGCTGCTGTCTTTTCCGCCTTTCGTCGCGCCGCCGAGCGGCCAGAGTTTCGGATCGAGAAGCGCCCGGTGCTGCGCAACCGTCAGGGCATGTGGGCGCTGGTGGGAGAGAGTGGCGCCGTGCTGAAACGCGGCCATGATCTGGCTGCCGTGCTCGCCCCGGTCGAACGCCGGTTGGTCAAGCTGGTCACTGAATGAAAAAAAGCCCCGGCGCCGTGAGGGCGCCGGGGCAGGGGCTTCGTACCAGCGGAATGGCGTTACGCCGGCACCATCGTCTGCACAGGGGGCAGTCGATTGCGGAGGCCACCCAGCAGCGAGACGACAAAGCCGCGCATCTGGTGCCAAAAGACTGAAAGAGTGAGCAGCGCCGAGCCGATGACAAAGGCGGTGAGCGAGGCGCTCAGTTCCACCGCGCCGGCGCTCTGAAGCAGGGCATACATGGCGTAAAGCACATAGACGAGGCTGGAGACCAGCAACGCACGGCGATCAATCGCCAGGGCAACAAAGGCAAAAACCAGGTACAAGCCAAGCACGATCCCCGCCTTGGCAATATCAACGTCCTGGTTGAACACGCCGAGCAGCTGAAACACCGGATGGGCGATCAGCGGCGCTGCGGCGAGGTGGAGCCAAAAGGCAACATCGGACCGGCGCGTGCGGCGTTCCTTGTCAGACATGTCCCACCCCATGGCGACGAGGAATACCGCGACACCGGCAGCCAGAGCGATCGGATAAATGGCGTCCTTCGCGGCTGGGACCGCCGCAAGGGTTAGCGCAATCACCATGCCGACCAGCGACAGGGCCCCCGCTGCGACCGTGATCGGCACCATGAAGCGCCGCCAATGCATCCAGGCAGCCCCAGCCGTCACCAGCGCAATGCCCGCGCCGATTACCGCGTCAATGCGATCGGGCAAATCGGGCTGCAAGCTAACCAATCCACCGATCATCGTTGCAGCGACACCGCCGACAAAGGCGAGCAGCAGCAGAATGCTGGGCAACGCCATCCGACGACGGCGCGTGAAAAATTCAGCCAGCAGCCAGGCCGATACAGCGACACCAGCGCCTCCGAGCGCGGGCGTTACCATGCCGCCGATCTGCGCAATCGCGGCGAGCGACAGGCTGAGCGCAATCGCGACGAAAATGTCGTTGAACCCGGTCAGCAGTTTGAAATGCTCTTCGTCCACTGCCGGGGCGTAGCGCCCGCTGGCGGTGAAATTGCGAAACGCGGCGGCCTGATCGGGGGAAAGAACCCCTGCGGCCACCGCGCCGTCGATATCGCTTTCGCTATACATGGTAATCCTCCCGTTTATGACATCGGGATAGCATAGGTGTGTTAGTGGTTCAATACACAATGACGCAGGCGCGATGCCTGTAGAATCGTCGGTTCGGCAGCCTGATGGGACCGCATGGGCTTTTCGCGAAGCGCGCTATGCTAGAAGGCATGACCGATGCCGAAGCGAGTCGGTTGTCGCGCACGGTGGGGGTGATTGATGGTCGAAATGTTGCCGACATGGCTGGTGGAGACGCTGCAGCTCCTGGCCTATGCCTTTATCTTCGTGGTGGGCGTCGGCGTTCTGCTTGTCCTGGCGATGTATCTGGCGGATATCGGCCAGACGCGCGATGCGATCCGGCGCAATTATCCGGTGGTGGGGCGATTTCGCGATCTGTTCACGTCGCTGGGCGAATTCTTCCGCCAATATTTCTTCGCGATGGACCGGGAGGAAATGCCCTTCAACCGGGCCGAGCGGAACTGGATTTATGATACGGCGAAGGGGCATGACAACACAGTCGCCTTTGGATCGACCAAGAATATCATGCTGCCGGGTAGCGTCATTTTCGCCAATTGCGCCTTCCCGACGCTGGATGATGATGCGGCCAGAACTAAGCCGCTAGAGATTGGGCCCTATGCCGCGCACCCCTATATGGCACCGTCGATCTTCAACATTTCGGCGATGAGCTATGGCGCGCTATCGACGCCTGCGGTGCAGGCGCTGTCACGCGGGGCGAAGCTAGCGGGCTGCTGGCTGAATACAGGGGAGGGTGGGCTGTCGCCGCATCATTTGTCGGGCGGGGCCGATATCGTCTTCCAGATTGGTACCGCCAAATATGGCGTCCGCGACGAGGATGGCAATCTGAGCGACGCCAAATTGCGCGAGATGGCGGCGCTGGACCAAATTCGGATGTTTGAGGTCAAGCTGTCGCAGGGGGCAAAGCCCGGCAAGGGCGGCATCCTGCCCGGAGCCAAGGTGACCGATGAGATCGCCGCCATTCGCGGCATCCGCGCGGGCGAGGATTCGATTTCACCGAACCGCCATC
>JAIERC010000040.1 GCA_019747165.1 Sphingomonas sp.
CGATTGCCAATGGTTTTGCCGACAACTTCATTGCGGCCGATCTGCAACGAAAATTCGATGCAACAGCAGACGCTCGGAAATTTTTACAAAGCCGGATCGCGAGTACCAAGGCCGCGCTTGAAAGCTCCGAACGTGCGTTGGTGCAATATGCGCAATCGCAGGGATTGGTTCAGGTTGGCGGTGGTGAAGGGCGCGCAGGGGGAAGTTCGGATAGCACATCGCTTGATTCAGCATCGCTAATGGCAATCAACGCATCACTCGCCGAAGCAATCAATGCGCGCATTCTTGCCGAACAAAAATATCGCCAGAACGCCCAAAGCGGGCAGACCGCCGATTTGATCAACGATCCCACGGTGCAGGGGCTGATCGCCGAACGCGCCAAGACGCAATCAGAATATGACCAGAAGCTATCGCTTTATAAGCCCGATTTTCCAGCGATGCAGCAGCTTTCCGCGCGGATCAACGCAATCGACCAGCAACTGAAGCGGCAGCGCGGCGGCGTCGTGACAGCATCGCGATCCGAGTATGAAGCGGCAGTCGCACGAGAGCGCGAATTGCGTGCAAAGGTGGAGCAGCTCAAATCTTCTGTGCTCGATACGCGTGGTCGTGGCATCCAGTATAATATTCTATTGCGCGAGGTCGACACCAACCGGACGCTGTATGACGCCTTGCTGCAACGCTATAAAAACATCGGCGTTGCCGGCGGTATGGGATCAAGCGTCGCTTCCATCGTTGATCGCGCCGAAGCCCCAGGGGGCCCCTTTAGCCCAAATCTGACTTCCAATCTGCTGATTGCCATTTTCATGGGCTCAGCAATTGGGATCGGCTTGGCGTTTCTCGTCGAATTTATCGACGACACCATCAAGTCACCAGATGATATCCGTAAAAAGATCAACGTTACCCCGCTGGGTGCCATTCCGGTGGTTGGGCGCAATGTGACGCTGTATGAAGCCATTTCGGAGCCGCAGAATCCGATCGCAGAGGCCTATTTGTCGGTCTGTACAGCGATTGAATTCGCGACAGCGGCTGGGCTTCCGAAATCGATTTTAATGGCCAGTGCGCGGGCCGGCGAAGGCAAATCGAGCTCTGCCTTTGCCATTGCCAATGTCTTCGCGCGGCGTGGGCTCTCGGTGTTGCTGATTGATGCCGATATGCGCAAACCCACCTTCAAGGTGAACGCTGCGGACGGCCAGCCGGTGACGGGACTGGCAAATCTGTTGACGTCGGATGCGCCGTTACGATCGCATGTCACGGTGACCAAATTCGCCAATCTGTCGCTGCTGCCCTGTGGCCACATCCCCCCCAATCCGGCCGAATTACTGTCCAGCAGCCGGATGCGTGACGTGATCGCGCAGTGCGAGGCGGGATATGATCTGGTCATCGTCGATGCCCCGCCGGTGCTCGGGCTTGCGGATGCGCCGGTGCTGAGTTCGATGTGTGAAGCCACGGTGTTCATTATCCAGGCCTCGGCGGTCCGCCGTCCCGCCATGGTGAGCGCGGTGGAGCGGCTCCGCGCATCGGGCGGTACCGTCATTGGTGCGATTTTGACCAAGCTCAGCGCCAAGACGGCCGGTTATGGCTATGGCTATGGCTACGGTTATGGCTATTCGCAATATGCCTATGGCGGCGATACCGGCACCGATTCAAGCGACCGCAGGATTGAGCTGGTCAATTGAGATGGCAGCCGCGGCCCCCGGCAAATGACGCTGAGTGACCCCCGAGCACGTCTCATGTCGATGTGGGTTGTCGTTGCTTTTTTTGCGGCCACGATTCTTGTGTCTGTGCCCTTTGATCTCGGCAGGTCGGGCCGTTTTCCGCACCATGCTGACGAGGTGCTCGGCCCGGTAAAACAATGGCTCCCAGGCACCGGCGGGGCAGCGGGTCAGTTGGCCTCGGCGCCACTGGCGGCGTTCCCGTTATGGGAAGAAGGGGCGCGGCTGGGCCGTCGCGGCGAAACGGATCGTGCGCGGCGTTTGATTGCGGAAGCCGTGCGCCGCGACCCGCAATTGGTGGAAGCACGGCTTTGGTTGGCCAGCGATGCCCTCCAGCACCGCCTTTTTGCGCGCGCGCTCCATCAGCTCGACTGGTTGTACACGCTGGTTCGGCCGGCCCGCCCCCAAATTGCCGTCGTTCTTGCTCAATTGGCACAAGAGCCAGGTGCCGAGCCGAGCATGATCGCCTTTGCCGATCGCCAGCCGATCTGGCGTCAATCGGTGGTTAGTGAGTTGATGAGGTCCAACGCGGCCCCCGCCCTGATTTTTCGTTTGTTGGGCGGCGCTGATGGCCGGGCCGGATCAACGCTTGTCGGCCAATCCGGATTGGTCGCCACCCTGGTCGCGCGTGGTCGATATGACCAAGCCTATCTCGCCTGGGTTGCCGCGCTTCCGGCATCCGCCTTGCCCTCAATCGGTTATATTTATGATGACCATTTCCGGCAATTGCCCGGGGCGCTGCCGTTCAACTGGACGCTCGCCGATTCTCCCGATGCCAGTGTTGATTTCGTCAAGGGTGGAGGCCTGGAAATCTCGTATTTCGGGGAAAAGCCAGCGCATCTTCTCGATCAGCTATTGGTGCTGCCGCCCGGTCGCTATCGCTTTATCGCTACAGCTCATAGCCTTGGCTCGTCCGAATCGAGCAGGATCGGATGGGCGCTTGTCTGCGGCGATGATCAAACGCGCCTGCTGGGCATGGCCGACGTGCCTGTGGCACCAAAGCCGGTGACTCGGGGCTTTGCTTTTGCCGTCGCCGCGGATTGCCCGGCCCAAAGGCTTAGCCTTGATGGCACGCCGGCAGAAATTTCTGGAGCCGCAGAGATGAAGATCCGCACGGTTCGGATCGTTAATTTGGATCACCCCGGATGACAGCACGGCTGCGCGACGCAGTGCCATCCTGCTACTTGGCGCTATGTTTGCTGCTTGGCGGATCGAGCAGCGGTGGGGTGCTGGCGAATGCCGCACTGCAAGCTATTGGGTTGTTGATTATGGTCTTCGTCGCGATGCAAAAGTCGCTCAGGATCGTGCAAGCCGAGCGCCAGTTGCTGTTGCTGGGGGCGGGGGTCATCGTGATTGGCCTTGTCCAGTTGGTGCCATTGCCGCCGTCAGTCTGGGCGCATCTTCCGGGACGATCTGCCACTGTCCAGGGCTTCGCTTTGCTGAACGCGCCGCTCCCCTGGCTGCCAATATCGCTTTGGCCCGCCGCAACGCTGTCCCAATTGGCGGCGATGGTCCCGCCCTTTGCCATCGCGATCATGATCTTCGTTGGCGGATCACAAAGCCTAAGGCTTTTCGCCTGGACACTGGTGGCGCTGGCAGCGGCGTCTTTCCTGCTCGGCTTTGCGCAGCTTGCCGGCGGCCCGGAATCGCCCCTTTACCTCTATCTCGTCACCAATCGGGAGCAACTGGTCGGCTTTTTCGCGAACAGCAATCATTTGGCGACGCTCGGCGTCGTATCGCTGCCGTTGCTTGCCGCCTTGACTGTCAATGACGGCGGCGACGTCACCAGAAGACCATTGAGCGGCAATATTGGAAAATGGGCAGCGATGACGTGTCTAGCGGGTTTCATCATGCTGGGCGTCGTCGCCGATCGCTCGATTGCGGGGCTGCTTCTGCTCGTGCCGTCCGCAATCGGCAGCTTTGTCCTCTTGCGGGTCGAAAATCCACGCGTCGCTTCACCATTGGTGGCCGGTCTGCTTATCGTATCGGCCGCGATCCTTGTGGTTATTGCTTTTCAAAGCCCGTTGCTGAGCGGGTTGGGATCGACTGATCTGGGCAAAGGGGCTACCTCCCGGACAGAAATTTTTGCCCGCACTTATGCCGCGATTGTAAGCTTTTTTCCGTTTGGGTCGGGGCTTGGCTCGTTCTTACTTGTCTATCCCAGCTATGCCGATCACGCCGTGGCATCGGAATTTTACGTCAATCACGCGCACAACGACTATCTTGAGGTGTTGCTCGAGACCGGGCTTGCCGGGCTTTGCCTGGTCGCGCTGTTTATGGCGTGGTGGGTGCGGCAGGCATTTTTTGCCTGGCGCGAAGGCGGTGCGCGTGCCCGATTTGCGCGCGCTGCGAGCATCGCAACGGCACTCGTCATGGCGCATAGTCTGGTTGATTATCCGCTCCGCACAACCGCCATCATGGTCCTGTTTGCCGCCTGTTGTGCCATCATGGCCCGGCCCTTATCGACGGTGACATCGCAACTATTCGCAGAAGGCGCGAAGCTTGAGCGCGGCAGGATGGTGATTGCCGACGCGTAAGATATCACGAGCACCGCGACGATAATGCGGTAGCGAAAATCGGGGCGGAGCAGCGATCGGCGACGAACGCCAGTCAATCGGCGTGCAGGGACTGAAAATAGGCGATTGTAGCAGGCAGCCCTTGATCGAGCGGAATGGCTGGTTCCCAGCCCAGCCTGGTTTGGGCCTGGGTAATGTCGGGCTTGCGCTGTTGGGGATCATCGGCCGGGAGCGGCATCTCGATCAAGGGCGAGCGCGAATTGGTTAGCGCGATCACTTTTTCTGCCAGCTCGCGGATCGTGAACTCAATCGGATTGCCCAGATTGATCGGCCCGACCAGGTCGGCGGGGCTCTCCATCAGCGCAACCAGCCCACGCACGAGATCATCGACATAGCAAAAGGATCGGGTTTGCGATCCATCGCCATAAATGGTGATGGGTTTTCCAGCGAGCGCCTGGACGATGAAATTGGAAACGACCCGCCCGTCGGATGGATGCATGCGCGGGCCATAGGTGTTGAAGATTCGCGCAACCTTGATTTCAACGCCGTGCTGACGATGGTAATCGAAGAACAAGGTTTCAGCGCATCTCTTCCCCTCGTCATAGCAGGATCGCAGGCCAATCGGGTTGACGTTTCCCCAATAATCCTCCGTCTGCGGATGCACTGCAGGATCGCCATATACCTCGCTGGTCGATGCCTGGAGGATGCGGACCTTCAGCCGCTTGGCAAGTCCCAGCATATTGATCGCGCCATGAACTGACGTTTTGGTCGTCTGAACGGGATCATGCTGATAATGGATAGGCGAGGCGGGGCAGGCCAAATTATAGATTTCGTCGACTTCCACATAAAGGGGGAAGCAAACATCGTGACGCATAAATTCAAGCTGCGGATGGTTATGTAAATGGCCAATGTTGCGCTTTGAACCAGTAAATAGATTATCAGCGCACAGAACTTCGTGGCCCTGTAAAAGTAAATAGTCAATTAAATGCGATCCGACAAAACCGGCGCCTCCGGTAACAAGTATGCGTTTTGTTGAATCATATGCCCGTGCCATGCGCCGCTCCGGTAGAATAACTTAAAATCGTGGTATTTCGCTAAATTTATAGTTAGATTGATGCCAAAGTGGGGAGCGGGCTCCTGTTGTTTGATCGATATTGTCATTCCAATGATGATGCCTTGGGCGAACTATCATTAGCGAACTGAATAAGGGTACAGGATGCGGAACACAACGGCGTCAACAAATTGTGAAAGCGAGCCTTTCTCTGCCCGCACGAAGGCATTTGTGAGGAAACATTGACAGCATCGAGCGATAGAATTGATATGTACGAATCTCTATCGATCCGTCTAGACAGATAGTCTCGTTTTCTAACGATGTGTTATCTTAAGATGCCCTGTACCAATCAGAAGACATTTCTCATAACCGAAGCGAATGCGTGCCTCATTGACCGGTATCATTCGCAATGATCATTACCCGCAGACGTCGGGTGATTTTTGTGAACCGTTTTTATTATCCGGATCACAGTGCAACTGCGCAAATATTGACCGACTTGGCAGAAGCGTTGGTTGCGGCTGGGTGGCAGGTTGAAGTTGTCACCAGCCGACTGCACTATGAAGATGCCGCCGTTCGGTTTGACTCGCGCAGCGCCCGCGCAGGGGTCACGATTCATCGCGTCGCTACCACAGCTTTCGGGCGCGCAGGCATTGTCGGCCGCCTGGTCGATTATCTTTCCTTTTATTTTTCAGCGTTCTTTGTCCTTTTTGCCATTGTCCGGCGCGGCGATCTGATCATTGCCAAGACTGATCCGCCCCTGCTCTCGGTGATCGCTCTGCTTGTGGCTCGCCTGCGGCGCGCGCGCCTGGTGAATTGGCTGCAGGATCTGTATCCTGAAGTTGCTGCCGAACTGGGCATGGCGGCGATGCGCGGAGTCGTCGGCAGTACGCTGCGGTGGCTGCGCACCGTTGCGCTGCGGGCAGCGGTTGCAAATGTGGCGATCGGAGACCGGATGGCGGCGCGGCTGGCCAAGCTGGGTGTACCAGCGGACCGCATCGCCGTGATTCCGAATTGGGCGGACGATGCTGCTATCCGGCCAATCCCGCCTGCGCAGGCCTTGTTGCGCCGCGAATGGGGGCTCAACTCAAAATTTGTGGTCGGCTATTCAGGCAATCTGGGGCGTGCGCATGATTCTGAAACCCTGTTCCGAGCGGCGCTGCTGCTCCGCGACCGGCCAGACATTGTCTTTCTGATGATTGGTGGCGGTCGGAAAAATGTGACTCTGTCCAAACGCGTTCAGGCTTCCGGCCTGACCAACCATTTTCAGTTTCGCCCCTATCAACCGCGCGAGATGCTGCCTCAGTCGCTGGCGGTTGCCGATGTGCATTGGCTATCGCTGCTGCCGGCGCTTGAAGGGCTGGTTGTTCCAAGCAAATTCTACGGTATTGCTGCAGCGGGGCGCCCCGTCATCGCCGTGGCTGATCCAGACGGCGAAATTGGCCGGATTGTCGTCCGCGAAGGGTGCGGCGTGGCGATCATGCCGGGCGATGCCGATGGCTTGGCGGAGGTGATCAGGGCGCTCGCTGACTATCCTGGCCGTGTTGCAGCCATGGGTAAGGCGGCGCGGGCATTGATTGACCGCGACTATAGCCGCAGCTTGGCGATTGGGCGCTGGAAAATGCTGCTAGAGCGCGTGGTGACCTAGCTTATTTTGAGCCATAGCCAGTCAACATCGTCCGTATCGTGCGCATAACGATCAACGCATCGAGCCAGGGCGAGAAATATTTGATGTAGTAAAAATCAAACTGCAGTTTGATGTGGACCTTCTCGACGTCGCCCACATGTCCCTGATTAACCTGTGCCCAACCGGTAATGCCCGGCCTGACGATATGTCGATACCGGTAAAACGGAATTTCCGATTCATACCATTCGGATAACGCGCAGACTTCCGGGCGCGGGCCGATCCAGCTCATTTGCCCGCGCAGAATGTTCGCTATCTGCGGCAACTCGTCAATTCTGGCGCGCCGAAGAAGCTGGCCGAGTCGGGTGATCCGGGCGTCGCCGGTCTGGGTAATCGCGGCTTCGCGGGATTCGATCTGTTCGAACGGTCGGTGGACCATTGTCCGAAATTTAAAAACGGTGATGCTCTCGCCGCGATAGCCGATGCGCTTTTGCCGGAAAAGAGCAGGCCCCGGTGAATCGATCTTGATGGCGATCGCAACCGCCAAAAGCATCGGTAACAACGCCACCCCGATCACGAGTGCCGTCGCCATATCGATCCATTGCTTTATCTTGATATAGGCAAGGCCGGGGATAAGTGAACCGAAGTTGTTTTCTGAGAGATGCTCGATATCGACCCGACCGGTGATCGATTCTTCGATTTGTTTGAAATGATAAACTGGTGTCCCCCTTATTGCCCGTTCGGCAACGAATCTTTCCCAATGATCAGAGAGCTTTGTGCGAAAATCGACAACGATTCCGTCGCAATCAGGTAACTCAATCAATTCGTCCCGAAGCCAAAGCCAATCGATGCTTTTTATCTGACTAGCATTATTGGCCTTCCCCAGAGGAATGACCGCCATCCGCAATTTTCTCGCGCGATTACCCATGAAATGGCAAATAAAATACCACATAATACAAGAAAAATAGCTTAATATTATATGGGATCGATTGTACTCGGCTCGTAAAAAAAACATTATTGTGATTAGTAAAATGAATGCCGAACTGAAAATCGGCAATATATATGACGAGCTTCTAGCTCCAGGAAATATGATTAGTCTGCGGAAAAAATAATGACCTAAGATGACTACAAATACAGTCAGAGAATAAATCTGTAATTGCGATGTAGGAAGCAATTCCCATCCGAAAAATTCGAATACACATGTCGGAACCAAAAATGAAAGGAGCAGCGCGCCGCATAGTTGAGTAAAATCATTGCGAAACAGTGAGCTTCGATCAATCAGTGGCGCTTCAGAAGCGACAATGTGCCTCACATTCACCGCAACTCAGCCTCTCTCAATCACATATCGCTATGTTACAATGACAGGGGCTCATGAGGGATGTCATTCATCTGAGCCAGATGCACGCATAGGCGGCGGTTGTGCGATTGTAAATATTTCTAGTCAGCGTCAATATTTTCGCAGGGTACAAAATTCTCCAAATTTGACTCTAGACTCATGGTGTTCCGACATTGGTTTTGAACCAATCATAGGTCTCCGTGATACCCGTTCTTAGCGATTTAGTCACGTGCCAACCCAAGCTATCGAGCGTCTTGGTATCTAGGCGTTTCCGGGGCGTGCCATCAGGATATGATTGATCGAATATCAAGCAGCCCGTGAAACCAACTATCTCAGTAACTAATTTAGCGAGCGCGCCAATATTGATTTCGTCCCCACTGCCGATGTTAACGGGGTCGTTGTCACTATAGTGACGCGCCAAGAATACTAAAGCATCGGCCAGATCATCGACATGCAAGAATTCGCGATACGGCGCACCGCTTCCCCAGACTGTCAATGTTGCTGCGTCGGCAATTTTTGCTTCATGTGCTTTCCGAATCAGGGCCGGTAGCACGTGGCTTGAGGCAAGATCGAAATTGTCGAACGGGCCGTAGAGATTGGTTGGCTGCGCGGCGATGAAATCACACCCATATTCGATCCGATACGCCTCACATAATTTCAGGCCAGCAATTTTCGCGAGTGCATACCATTGGTTGGTGGGTTCAAGCGGGCCACTGAGCAAGGCGGCTTCAGCAATCGGCTGGGGAGCCAGACGAGGGTAGATGCATGAAGAGCCCAGGAAAACGAGCTTTTTTACACCGACGCGGCGGGCACCCTCGATCACGTTGGCGGCGATCAGCAGATTGTCATAAAGGAACTGGCCAGGCTGGGCGCTGTTGACGGCAATGCCGCCGACCTTCGCGGCCGCCACAAATACCAGATCAACGGGATTCGCCTCCATCCAGGCAAAGGTGGTCGCCTGATCGCGCAGATCAATGCGGGTTGGGGGAGTGATCATCGTCACGGTCTCGCGCAACAATCGGCGGGTAATGGCTCGCCCAACCATGCCTTGATCGCCGGCAACCCAAACCCGGCTTCCCGCTAGGTCAAATTGATCGGCCATGGACTATTATTCTCCGGTGCAAAGCTGGGCCATTTTCCATCAGCGATAAAGCATGCCGTTGAGCGCGGCATTTGGCTACTGCATATCCCGTGCATTCTTGAACGCGACGACGTGAGTGTTGAAGCGACAATTTTGGCAATATCCGTTCATGAAATAGAGAAGACGGTCGACATCGCCAATCTTAAGAGCGATATCTCAGTGAAGGAAGCAGTCAGATTATTTGGCTAGGTCAACTTGATAAATTTAAATATTAGCGATCAAAGATTTGATCGGAAGGAAGAGACGATCGCCGGGAGGATAGTGTGACTGGCACTATTGCGGAGAAATTAGGTTTCTCAGTGATTGTCCCGGTTTACAATAGCCGAAGGACGATTGCGGCCTGTATCGAAAGCATTCGTGCGCAACATTTTCGGGATTTTGAAATTATCATCGTCGATGATGGGTCGACAGATGGTTGCACCGACCAGTTCGCCGGATCGACCGATTTGATCCTGCTGGCCAAGGCCAATGATGGCCCAGCGTCGGCACGAAATTTCGGAGCGCGCAGCGCACGGGGCGACTATCTTTTTTTTATAGACAGTGACGATCTCGCGCCGAGCTGGGCCTTGTCCTGCTTCGCCGAAGCGCTTGCACGGGCGGATCGTCCGGCGATTATCTGTGGGAATTTTGTCGAATTTGGCGATGTCGCGCCGATCCTTGAATATCGTCCGCCGTCCATCGTGCAATACCGGGATTATCTGGAGGCGGCGGCTGCCGGCCTCTACGCTGCGGGGGGGATGGTGGCGGTCAGGCGCGACATATTTGTCGCTGCGGGTGGCTTTAACGAATCGATGAAGGTGGCTGAGGACCATGATCTCATGCTCCGGTTGGGGGAGCAGCCCGGCTTCATGCATATTGTCGCCCCGCCAACCTATGCCAAGCGCGACCATCCCGGATCGATTTCAAAATCGCTGGCTTTGTGGTTCGACGGGAGCAGGGCATTGCTCGCCCATTGGCAATCGGGTCGCTACGGTGAAAGCGATCGAGCCCGGACAATCACCCGCGGGATGGTCGCGATGCATCTTCGCGCTGCGATCATCGCTCTGGGTCGCAACCATATGCCCAAGCGAAGCATCGATTTGTATCTTCGTGCCTTTATGTTGAACGCGCGGATTGGGCGGCTACGATTTTTATTGGGGGCACCGGTCATCATCGGTCTTGGGCTGGTTTCAGCCTGGGGGCAGCGATGACGTTGGCTGCCAACCTGATCCAAATCATGCGCGGCATCAGTTCGCGCCGACGTCAAGCATGGTTTCGCGCGCTCGGTGTTAGGATCGAAGGGCATCTGTGGCTGCGCAACATTTCGATCCCGCGTAACTGGCACAGTATCCGCTTGGCGGATGGCGTAGCGCTTGACGATCATGTGGTTCTGCTGTGCACAGCCTGCCCAGCCGATGGCGGCATTTCGATCGGCAATAACAGCTATCTCAATCGGTTCACGATGATCGATGCCTCTATTGCGATCATGATCGGGCGTAACTGCATGATTGGGCCGCATTGCTACATCACCGATCATGATCACGGCTTTGCACCGGGCATGCTTGTGCGTGACCAGCCCTTGCGCGGTGCCGCGACGACGATAGGTGACAATGTGTGGATTGGGGCCGGGGCGATCATCTTAAAAGGGGTGACGATCGGCGATAATGCCGTGATTGCGGCCGGTGCGGTCGTAACCAGCGCTGTTGCGCCTGGGGAAGTGGTGGCTGGGGTGCCTGCCCGGCGGCGGCGGATGATTGCCGATGCTGGATAACCAGGCCCTACCCAGCGCGACCATTGTCATCACAACCAAGAACCGGAAGGACGAGCTTGCGCGGGCGCTTCGCTCCGCAATTGCCCAGACCGCGTCAGTTGAGGTGCTGGTGATCGATGACGGGTCGCAAGATGGCACCAGCGAGATGGTGCGTGCGCAATTTCCTGCCGTAAGGGTCGAACGTTTTGAAACATCTGCCGGCTTAATCGTCCGTCGGAATATCGGCGCTAAACTGGCCCGGGCGCCGATCATCTTTTCGATTGATGATGATGCCGAATTTTCTACGCCCCATGTTGTGGCGGAAATTCTGCCGTTCTTCTCCGATCCCAAGATCGGAGCCGTTGCCATTCCGTTCAAGGAACCCGGCAAGACTGGCGATATAGTGTTCCAGGTTGCGCCGTCTGACTCTCATCTGTGGCGTTGCGCGTATTTTATAGGCACGGCGCATGCATTACGCCGAAATATTTTCTTGTCGCTGGGCGGCTATCGTGGTGATTTAGTCCATCAGGGCGAGGAATTGGACTATGCGATCAGAATGATCGATGCCGGGTATTGCACCATCATCGGGCGGTCAGATCCGATTCTGCACCATGAATCGCCGATACGCGATTGGCAGCGGATGGACTATTACGGATCGCGCAACACCATCCTTTTCGCCTGGCAGAATGCGCCGACGTTGAGCCTGATCCCCTTGCTTGTTGGGTCGACAATCAAGGTCGCGCTGTTCACGCTTGACTGGTCACGATTGAAGAACCGCATCGGCGCGATCATCGATGGCTATCGCTGCTTTGCGCGCTTTGAGCGGCGACCCGTTTCGCGCGCAAGTTTTGCGCTTTTCCGGCGGCTGAAGAAGCAGGGGCCGGAACAGCGGCGATGAACGGCTCGCCCGCCTCTGCACAGAAATCGCGCGCCGTGCTGATCCTGGCGCCCGGGCGTTCGAGTGGGCAATATTGGCGGGATCTTTGGCGCTATCGTGAGCTGTTCCTTGTCCTCGCCTGGCGAGATATCGCTGTTCGCTACAAGCAGACCGCCATTGGGGTCGCCTGGGCGCTGCTGCGGCCATTGTTGACGATGCTGGCGTTGACGTTTGTGTTCAGCCGGGTTGCCAAGCTGCCGACACCGCCCGACGTGCCCTATACGCTGCTGGTTTTTGCGGCATTGCTGCCATGGTTCTTGTTCACGACGATTCTGAGCGAGGCATCGGCAAGCCTGATTGGCAACGCCAATTTGATCAGCAAAGTCTATTTCCCTAGGCTGATCATCCCCGTTGCGGCGGCGATGGTTGCCCTGGTTGATCTGGGCATCAATTTCATTATCCTGATTGCATTGTTCCTTGGCTATCGGTTCGCGCCGGGGATCGAGATGCTTGCCCTGCCTGTTTTTGCGGTCCTGTGCCTGTTAGCCAGCCTCGGACCAGCGCTGCTGGTGACGGCGCTAAACGTCAAATATCGCGATTTTCGCTATATTATTCCGTTCATTATCCAGTTCGGCGTCTATGTGACCCCAGTTGGCTTTTCGATCACGATCCTGCCGCCGCAATGGCAGGTGCTGCTCTATCTCAATCCTGCGGTGGGCGCGATTGAGGGCTTTCGCTGGTGCCTTCTCGGCGGGACCAACCCGCTCAACCCGCTGGGCATGGTGCTTAATGTTGGTGTGGTGGCAATCATGCTCGTGTGGGGCATTGGCTATTTTCGTCGGACGGAACGCAGTTTCGCGGACGTCATATGACCGAAAATTTCGCGATCCGTGTGCAGGGACTGGGCAAAAAATACACGATCGCCCATGATCATCGGGCTGCGCCCTATCGTTCGCTGCGTGATGCGGTGATGGGGGCGGCCAGATCGATCTTTACCAAATCCGAAAGCGAGACCAGGGAAGAATTCTGGGCCTTGCAGGACGTTAGTTTTGACGTGGCCCGTGGCGAGGCAATCGGGGTGATCGGCCGTAATGGGGCCGGCAAAAGCACGTTTTTGAAGATCTTATCGCGCATTACCGAGCCGAGTGCGGGCGAGGTACGCGTTGCTGGCCGGGTGTCGAGTCTGCTTGAGGTCGGCACGGGTTTCCACCCGGAATTGACTGGTCGCGAGAATATCTACCTCAACGGCACGATCCTGGGCCTGACCCGCCGCGAAATTGACGCGCGTTTTGAAGATATCGTTGCTTTTTCGGGCGTTGAGCAATTTCTCGACACGCCTGTGAAGCGCTATTCCAGCGGCATGTACACGCGGTTAGCGTTTGCTGTCGCCGCCCATCTCGATTCCGAAATCCTGGTGGTTGATGAAGTGCTGGCGGTGGGCGATGCGGAGTTTCAGCGCAAATGTCTTGGCCGGATGCAGGATATTGCTGGCGAAGGGCGCACCGTGTTGTTCGTCAGCCACAATATGGCGGCGATCAAAAGCCTGACCAGCAGATGTATCGTGCTCGATCGCGGCCGGATCGTTTTTGATGGGGCTACCGACAGGGCGATTGCGGCGTATCAGTCTGCGGCAAGTGTCGCGCGGGCGCCGGACGCGGCGTTTGCTGGGGCTGGCCTGCATACGCGGATTATCTCTGCTCAAATCGTCAACGATCTGGGGGAGGCATTGGGGCTTTACGACGTTACGAAACCGCTCATCATCGAAATTGTCGTTGAGACTGATGGATCCCCGCGGCTTTCCATTGAGGCCATGTTCACCGATGTGCAGAGCGTCCCGCTTGGGATGTTCTCGCTGGCCCATTTTACCGATCTGGCATTGCCGAGAGCAGCGGGACGTTATCGGATTCGGGTATCGCTAGGGCCGGTCTTGCTGGCCGCCGGCCGCTATTATGCCGACCTCTACACATCGGTTGTGAACAGCAATTGGGATCATAGCGTGCCCCAGGCGCTGACGTTCGAAGTGGCCTGGTGCAGCCCTGGCGGCAACGCGTATAATTTCCCGCAGGCAGCTGGCTATGGTGCTTATGCGCTGGTGCCGCATGGAGAGGTGGTCATTGAGCCCGTCTTGCCGGGTGCCAGCGGCGCGCTGGGGGCGGACAGATCGCCGTCGAAGCGCGACCCGGCGGTCTCTGCGCTTGGCAGCGGCGCATGATGGTTGACCATTTCTTCGCTCGGCTGGCGAACCGCCTTGGCTATCGGCTTGAGGCCAAGACGGATCCCGCTCGGATCAAGGCATTCGTCAACCGGATGCGGCCCATGATTGCTGCGCCACCACTAGTCCGTCTCGGCGGCGCCGGTGACGGGGGCTATCTGGTTCCGGACGATCTCTCAGGCATAGACGCCTGTTTCTCCCCCGGCGTTTCGACCAGCTCGAGTTTTGAGCACGACCTTTACGAGCGCGCTGGTATCCGGTCCTTTCTCGCGGATTGGTCAGTCGAATCGCCAGCGATTAATCTCCCGGAATCGGTGTTCCTGAAGAAATATCTGGGCATCGATAATGATGATCAGTTCATCACGCTTGACGACTGGGTACGATCGTCAGTTGGCGATCAAAGCGGTGATTTGATCCTGCAAATGGACATTGAAGGCGCGGAGTATCAGGTCCTCTATCGCACACCGCCTGCTTTGCTCGCGCGCTTTCGCATCATCGTGATCGAACTTCATGGACTCAACCGGTGGACGGAGCGGCCATTTTTTGATTTTGCCGAAGGAGCGCTTGGCCACCTCCTCAGCCGCTTCACCTGCGTGCATTTGCATCCCAATAACTACTGCGAAAATTTCTCCTATGCAGGGATCGAGATGCCCTGGGGGATCGAAGCGACTTTTCTGCGCAATGATCGGGTTGGGCACGGAGCACCGGCTACGGCGTTTCCGCACCCGCTTGATGTCCCCAACTTCAGTGATCGCCCGGATATCGCCCTACCGAGATGGTGGTATGAAGATGGCCAGATTTGATCGTCCATAACGGTCATGCGTATCTTCACCGCCATTCGGCACGCCCGAAATCCCGAAAAATATCACGCCGAATTGTGGGCGAGCAATTTCCTGCCAGCTCTAGCGAGGATCGGGCATGAAGTCATTGATTCAGCGATTGATCTAGAGCCCGCCAGTGATTTCATGCAGATTGCGGATGATTTTACGGCGCAAGAACGAGAGGTTCGCGCCCGGATTACCCAGGCCATTATCGACGAGGTTCGCGCAGCGCATGCCGTAAAGCCGATCGACCTGTTTCTCAGCTATTTTTACAATGCGCATTTCGATCCAGCGGGGTTTGCGGATATCCGCGCCTTGGGCATCCCGACCATCAATTTCTATTGCAACAGCATCTATCAGTTCGACCTGGTCTCGGCGATTGCGCCGGCTGTGGATTTTGCGTGGCATGCGGAAATGGACGCCGGCCCGGCCTATCGGGCGATCGGTGCAAATCCAATTTGGGTGCAAATGGCCTCAGACCCCAATGTCTATCGACCCTATCCTGGCGTGACGCGCCAGAATGACGCATGTTTTGTCGGCCAACGTTATGCGGATCGCGCAACGCTGCTCGCCGCACTCCATCAAGCGGGCATGCCGTTCAGCGTCTATGGGCGCGGCTGGAGTGATGGGGATGGCGCGCCAACGACGTCTCCTGCGGCACAAGCCCGGCTTGGCCGACCCATCGTCTCGCCCGGGAGCGCCGGGGCCTATCTTGCCGAGATGCGACATCTTGTCGCGCATGATGGTATGGTCGCCGCTGCGTGGCGGATCGCGCGCCGCCTTGGCCAGCGCCGCCAAGCGCGTAGGGAACGGGCGATGCTAACATCGCATGTCCGCGGCTATGCCCATGATGTTGCAGAATCCTTCGCCGCCCATGCTGTCGTCCTCAACTTCAGCAATGTCTGGAGCGACGGTCGCCCCGGATCGCGATTAATCCCGCATGTGCGGCTCCGTGACTTTGAGGGGCCGATGTCCCGTTCATGTTTTCTGACGGGCTATACGCCAGAGATCGAGCATTTTTACGAGGTCGGCCGAGAAATTGATTGTTATCGATCATCGGACGAGTTGATCGACAAGACGCGCTTCTATCTTGCCAATACTGACGCCGCAGAACGCTTGCGCGAGGCTGGATGGCAACGCGCACGTCGGGACCATTGCTGGGAAAACAGATTCAATCAATTATTTTCGGCATGTGATTTGAAGTGACCAAACCAAATTTTCATCGAGTTCAGTGAATATTCCGCATCTATTTTTGCCATATCTATCGCGCTATTGAGCAGATATGATGTTGATACTGTTGCGGGAAATGACAGGGGCAGTATGAAGACAGGATTGATAACGGGTTCGTCGGGCTTAATTGGGTCAGAAGTTGTCGCTCGACTTGCCAATGATGGCTGGCGCGTGGTCGGGATCGATAACAATATGCGTGCCGATTTCTTTGGGCCGGGGGGCGATACGCGCTGGAACCAGGCCCGGTTGCTGGAACGCTATCCACGATTTGAGCATGTCGAGCTTGATATCCGGGATCGGGCGGGTGTGTTGGCGCTGGTTGCGGCATTGCGCCCAGATGCGATCATCCATTGCGCAGCCCAGCCCAGCCATGACCTGGCGGCGGCGCGCCCGTTCGACGATTTCGATACCAATGCCGTCGGCACGCTCAACCTGCTGGAGGCCGCGCGGCAAAATTGCGCCGAGAGTCCGTTCGTCCATATGAGCACCAACAAGGTTTACGGCGATGCGCCGAACGACATCGCCCTGGCCGAGCTTGAAACGCGCTGGGACTATGCTGATCCCGCTTATGCGGCCGGAATTGCCGAGGATTTCCGGATCGATCAAAGCAAGCATTCGATTTTCGGCGCGTCAAAAGTTGCTGCCGATGTGATGGTGCAGGAATACGGTCGCTATTTCGGCATGCCAACCTGCGCCTTGCGGGGCGGGTGCCTGACCGGACCCAGCCACAGCGGCGTCGAACTCCACGGTTTTCTGAGCTATCTTGTCCGCGCCAATGCCGAGGGGAAGCTCTACCGGATATTCGGTTATCTGGGCAAGCAGGTGCGCGACAATATCCATAGCCATGATGTCGGCGAATTCATCGTCCGTTTCATCGCCGAGCCGCGCGTGGGCGAGGTGTATAATCTGGGCGGCGGCAAGGAAAATTCGGTGTCGATCCTGGAGGCATTCAGGGTCGCCGAACAGGTGAGCGGCAAGCCGATGGTCTATGAATATGTCGACCAGCACCGCGCCGGCGATCACATTTGCTATTATTCTGATCTCGCCAAGATCAAGGCCCATTATCCCGGTTGGGAGATTACCAAGTCGGTTGGCGTGACGATGCAGGAAATCTTTGAAGCGCAAGCGGTGCGCGGTTGAATGTCCCTTATCTGGCGTCCGGCGCGCCGATGCTGCCGCGATTGCTCTACATTGCCGATGTGCCGATAGAGAATAGCTTGCACGGATCGGCATTGCTGTATCGCCTGCTGCTCGATTATCCGCGCGATCGATTGCGCATTGTAGAAACCGGCGCGCAGCCCTCTTTGCCGCATCGCAGACTGCCGGGCGTGGATTATCGTCATGTGCCGCAGCGGTTGGGGCGGCTTCGGCGGACCCGGCTAGCAAAGCTTGTCAATAGCATGGCGATGTTAGGCGCGGCGCATGTATCGCGCGCGACCCGGATCGCCACGCTTGGTTTTGATGCCGACGCCGTGTTGACGGTGACGAACGGCAATGGCTGGCTTGCGGCAGTCGCTTTCGCGCGCGGGCGCAAGCTTCCCTATCATTTGATCTGCCATGACGAATGGTCCGGTGGCGGCGCGACGCTGGCCGCGCTAGCGTCAATGAAAGAGCGCATCTTCGCGCAAGCCTATCGCGGGGCGGCCTCGCGCTTGTGCGTGTCTCCGGCAATGGTGGCTGCCTATGAGCGCCGGTTTGGCGCGGCTGGGGTGACGCTTTATCCGGCCCGGTCACCCCATGGGCTCGTTTATGAAGGACTTTCGCCACGGCTGGCCGCTGGGGCCAGCGGACGCGTGGTCGCCTTTGCTGGATCGATGAGCACATTGGCGATGGTTGAAGCAAACCGCCGACTGGCGAAGGCTATTGCTCCCTTGGGCGGGCGGTTGGTCATCTATGGCCCGGCCACCGTCGATGCGCACCCGGCGCTGGCCCAACCCAATATTGAGGTGCGCGGATTGCTGCCGCCAGATGCCCTGATCGCGGCGCTACGCAATGAAGTCGATATCTTGTATCTGCCGATGTGGTTTGGCCCCGGCGAGAAGGCCAATGAGCGCCTGTCGTTTCCAAGCAAGCTGACAGACTATACCAATGTCGGCCTGCCGATCTATGTCAGCGGCGATGCCGATTGCGCTGCTGCGCTTTGGGAACGCCAGCATCCCGGGGTCGCTCTAGTCCAGCATTCCACCGCAATCGCAGACATTGCCGCTGATATTCAGAAATTGTTCGAGGACAGGCAATTGGCGCGGTCTTTGGCCGAGCGGGCAAAGGCGGTAGGCGATATGATGTTTGCCGCGACATCTGCCGAACAAATATTTTATCGCACATTGACCCAACGATCTTAAATGATCCGCGCCTCCACCACCGGTGCGGCGTGCGGCGTTGCTCTTGGTCCAATCGACATCACCCGGTCTTTCGCAGCGTATAAATACCGCAGCCATAATCGAGCGTTTCAGCATCAGCGGGCTGCGCGTTCAGCTGCAGCGCGCCGCGATCATCGACATAGTCGAACCGCTCGAGCACAAATTTCCCGCTTGCCCATGACAGCGGTTCGTCAGGGGTAAAGATGCGGTGGGCGTTGAATTCAATACACGAACGGCCGACCGGCATGCTTAGATACAAGACGCCGCCGGGGGCGACCAGCGCGGCGATCGCGGCAAAGCCTTTGCGGTGCCCCTCCGGATCAATGCGGTCGGTATAGCGGCCAAGGCCGAAATGTTCGAGCGCGTGGAGGCAGCTGACAGAGGGATAGCGCCCGGCCAGATCGGGTTGCGGCACCATCAGATCGCGCTGGAGAAAGCGGATATTGGGATGAGCAGCGGCTTGGAGCGGGCGAACATCCATTACGTCAATCGCGCGAAAGGCCGCCACATGGGCGACAAAGCCATCGATCCGCGAGGCGATATCGAGATGGCTGGCCGGATTTGAAGAAAAGATAAACTGAGCGACCAATAAGTCCTGGTGAAAATAATGGCCCGAAGCGGTGCCAGAATCGTCCTGATAGTCGGTCAGGATCGGCCAGAGCCGGTCGACCACGCCACCCTGAGCGCGAAAAGCGGAAAGTTCACGGAAGAAGCGTGGCAAATGTTTGAGCGCGATCAGCGGGGCCGGTGACAAGCCGGTCAATCGCCGGACGAACCAATAGGGGCGCTTGAGAGCCGCCTTCATACGCTGCGCATCCCAAATAGAAATCCACAACTAGGCTAGCATGTCCATACATCCAAGGACAGGATTATTGGCCAGTATTGGGCGTGCGTTCCGCTTTACTGTTGCTTGGCGCTGTTTTTCGTTACGCAATCCGGCGCAAGGGCACTGGTGGCGCGCTGGCGGGCGGTTGATCGGGCCAGATGCCGCGTGTGTCATAGACCAGCTTGGTGGCGCGCTCGTCGAGTGGGACTGATTTGAAGACCTCATGATCGACCAGCACGATCATGATCGGGCAGCGCTCAATCGCGGTATCGATATCGATCAGCCGCGCGCCGGTGCCGTCAAAGGGCGCGGGCAGGGCGCTGGCATAGGGTTCGACGATGCAGACGCGATCGCCGAAGCGTGCCGCGAGATCAGCCGCAACTTTTAACGCCGGGCTCTCGCGGAAATCATCGATATTGGCCTTGAACGCGAGCCCGAGGCAGGCGACGGGGACGCCCGGCAGTTGCTCGATCAGCTCAATCGCGCGCGCGGTGGTGTGCGCCACCTTGCCGTCATTCACTTCGCGCGCGGTGCGGATCAGCGGGGTCTGATCGGGCGCGGCACTGACCAAGAACCAGGGATCAACCGCGATGCAATGCCCGCCAACACCGGGACCGGGCGACAGGATGTTGACGCGCGGGTGCCGGTTAGCGAGCCGGATCACTTCCCAAACATCGACGCCCATTTTGTCGGCGATCAAGCTCAGTTCGTTCGCAAAGGCGATGTTGACGTCGCGAAACGCGTTTTCGGTGAGCTTGGTCATTTCCGCCGCGCGGCTCGTTGTCGTCACACAGGCACCGCGCACAAAACGCCGATAAAAGGCCAGGGCTTTGCGCGCACAACGCGGGGTGATTCCGCCGATCACGCGATCATTGTCGATCAGCTCGACCAAAATGCGTCCGGGCAACACGCGTTCTGGGCAATAGGCGATCGCGATGTCAGCGCTTTCGCCCGTTCTGCCCGGCACCTTCAGATCGGGTCGCAATTGGGCGAGCAGATCGCGCACTTTTTCGGTGGTGCCGACGGGGGAGGTCGATTCGAGGATAACGACGTCGCCCGCCTTGAGCACAGCGGCAACCGTGGTCGCGGCTTGCAGGACATAGCCGATATTGGGCGCGTGAT
>JAIERC010000172.1 GCA_019747165.1 Sphingomonas sp.
CACTCATGAGCGAACAATCGATGGTGTGGCACGGCACCACAATCCTTTCCGTGCGGCGTGGTGGCAAGGTCGTGATTGCCGGTGACGGTCAGGTCTCGATGGGCCAAACCGTGATGAAACCCAATGCCAAGAAGGTGCGCAAGCTGGGCGATGGCTCGGTAATCGGTGGCTTTGCCGGCGCGACGGCGGATGCATTCACCCTGTTCGAGCGGCTCGAACGCAAGTTGGAGCAGCATCACGGGCAGCTTTTGCGGGCGGCGGTCGAGCTCGCCAAGGACTGGCGCACCGATAAATATCTCCGCAACCTAGAGGCGATGATGATTGTCGCCGACAAGGACGTCACGCTGATCCTAACCGGCAATGGTGATGTGCTGGAGCCGGAGGCAGGGATTGCCGCGATCGGATCGGGTGGCAATTTCGCGCTGGCGGCGGCGCGCGCACTGACTGATTATGAGGCCGATGCCGAGGTGCTCGCGCGCAAGGCGATGGCGGTCGCGGCAGACATCTGCGTCTACACCAATGACCGGCTGACGGTGGAGACGCTGGACTCGGCGACATAACTCCCCTCCCGCTTGCGGGAGGGGTCGGGGGTGGGCCTAGCCACCACCGCCTCGCCCGTGGCCATTCCCACCCCCAGCCCCTCCCGCAAGCGGGAGGGGAGTCGAGAAGATGAAATGAACGACGCCCTTACCCCTAAGACCATCGTTGCCGCGCTTGACGCGCACATCATCGGCCAGACCGATGCGAAGAAAGCTGTCGCGGTTGCGATGCGCAATCGCTGGCGGCGGCAGCGGCTGGGTGCTGACCTGCGCGACGAGGTGACGCCCAAGAATATCCTGATGATTGGCCCGACCGGTTGCGGCAAGACTGAGATCAGCCGCCGGCTCGCCAAGCTGGCGGACGCGCCTTTCATCAAGGTGGAGGCGACCAAGTTCACTGAAGTTGGCTATGTTGGCCGCGATGTCGAGCAGATCGCGCGTGATCTGGTCGAAGAAGCGGTGCGGTTGGAAAAGGAACGCCGCCGCGTGGCCGTCAAGGACAAGGCCGAGGAAGCGGCGATGAACCGCCTGCTCGATGCGCTGACCGGCAAGGGCGCGAGCGAGGCGACGCGCGAAGCGTTCCGCCAGCGTTTCCGTGACGGCCACCTCAATGCGACCGAGATTGAGATCGAAGTCGAGGACGCCGCCAAGCCAGCGTTCGAGGTGCCGGGGCAGATGGGCATGATCAACCTGAGCGAGATGATGAGCAAAGCGATGGGTGGCCAGCAGCTTAAGCGCCGCAAGCTCACCGTGCCCGCTGCCTGGGCTAAGCTGGTTGAGGAGGAGGCGGACAAGCGGCTTGATCAGGACGAGGTC
Source organism: Sphingomonas sp. (assembly GCA_019747165.1). Classification (GTDB taxonomy): domain Bacteria; phylum Pseudomonadota; class Alphaproteobacteria; order Sphingomonadales; family Sphingomonadaceae; genus Sphingomonas. Next base: position 1,356 of record JAIERC010000172.1, read on the forward strand.
AGTCAGGTCGCCCTGGCCGATGCCGAGGCGAATGGAATCGTGTTCCTGGACGAGATCGACAAGATCGCGGTCAGCGATGTCCGTGGCGGCTCCGTCAGCCGCGAAGGCGTGCAACGTGATCTGTTACCGCTGATCGAGGGGACGACGGTTGCCACCAAATATGGGCCGATGAAGACCGACCATATTCTGTTCATTGCCAGCGGAGCGTTCCACGTCGCCAAGCCGAGCGACCTGCTGCCCGAACTTCAGGGTCGCTTGCCGATCCGCGTCGAGCTGAAGGCGCTGACCGAGGCCGATTTCGTCGCGATCTTGTCCGACACCAAGGCATCGCTGCCTGCTCAGTACAAGGCGCTGATCGCGACTGAAGGCGTGACGATCGATTTCACTGAAGACGGCATTCGCGCGGTCGCCCGGATCGCTGCCGAGGTGAATGCCGAAATTGAAAATATCGGCGCGCGCCGGTTGCAGACAGTGATGGAAAAGCTGCTTGAAGCGGTGAGTTTCGAGGCCGAAGACCGGGTCGGCGAGACGCTGGTGATCGACGCTGCCTATGTCGACAGTCAGCTGAAAGAAATCGCGCGCAACACCGATCTCAGCCGCTTCGTCCTATAGAGGTGGGGCTTATTTCGCCCGGGTATAAGGGGTGAATTCGCCCAGCGAACAGCTGCCTGTTTCGAAGCGGGCGAAGAGATCGACGGTCTGCAGGATCTGCCCGCTGCACAGCTGGCTGCCAAAATTGTTCGATATCAGCGCATCGCCCGTGGCGGCGCGCGAGCAGCCTGGCGCTTCGGTGCGATAGACGAGATTCCGGTCCACACGATACAGGATCGTGTTGCCGATCGTCTTGGTTTCATACCGGCGCGTCAACGGGTTGATGCAGGTCTGCGGCTTGCCCGGCGTCAGGCCGTCAAGCGCCTTGGCGAGCTCGGCTGCATCGCGCGCGTCAACCGTCTGATTGGATGAACTGCGGGCATTTGCCGTGCAGCCTGCGAGCAGAAGTAGCGCGGTCAAGGTGATGATACGCATCTTGGTCTCCAATACTGGTCCCTGGCGGTTGCGGCGCCGTGTATTTCATAGCAGATTCAGCCGGTAAATACATCCTTTGCCGCACGCCGTTCGGCAAGCATCACCACGGAGCTGGCGCGCATGAAGGGATTGGTCGCGCGCTCTAATGCAATTGTCGTCGGCACAGTCGGTTCGCCACGCGCGCGGGCCGCGTCGACATCGGCCATGCGCCAGACGATCGCGCTGTTATCGGGTTCGGCGGCAAGCGCATAGCGACCGTTGGACTGTGTATATTCATGCGCGCAATAAACCATTGTCTCGTCCGGCAGCGCGGCAAGGCGCTGCATATTGGCAAACATCTGTTCGGCGGTCCCTTCAAACAACCGGCCACAGCCCATGGCGAACAGCGTGTCGCCGGTAAAGGCGATGGCATCGTCGGCGAGGTAATAAGTGATGTGCCCCGCCGTGTGTGCCGGGGTTTCAAGGACGGTTGCGACATGCGCGCCGATCCTGGCCATATCGCCCTCCGCCACCTGGATGTCGAGCGAAGGGATGCGTGCAGCTTCGGCGCGCGGACCGGTAATGATGGCGCCAGTCGCGGCCTTGATCTCGGCATTGCCGCCGGTGTGATCGGGGTGCCAGTGCGTGTTCCAGATCGCGGTGATCGTCCAGCCGCGGGCGGCGGCGGCAGCGAGTACCGGGTCGGCGACGGCGGGATCAATGACGACGGTTTCGCCCGTTGCCGCGTCGTGCATCAGCCAGACATAATTGTCGCTGAGGACGGGTATGCGAACGACCTCCAGACCGGCCATCACCAATGCCCTGTGTTCGGCATTGATGCCCAGGGTTCAGCCGGCGGCAAATGCCCATCCTGGAGCAATTCGATCGAGATGTTATCGGGGGTACGCACGAACGCCATATGGCCGTCACGCGGCGGGCGATTGATCGTGACGCCAGCGTCCATCAACCGCTGGCAGGTTTCATAGATATTATCGACGCGGTAGGCGAGGTGGCCGAAATTGCGCCCTTCGCCATAATTTTCCGGGTCCCAATTATGGGTCAGCTCAACCTGTGCCTGCTCGTCACCCGGCGCGGCGAGAAAGATCAGCGTGAAGCGCCCTTGTTGGCTATCGAAGCGCTTTTGCTCTTCAAGTCCGAGCAGTTTGAAAAAGGCGACGGTCGCATCGGGATCGCTGACGCGGATCATGGTGTGGAGATATTTCAATGGTGCGCTCCGTTTCGGGTCTGGCATCGTGCCGGGCTCACGTCCTGACCGGGAGATAGGGCGGCGCGCGGCAAAATGCTATCCGGTCAAGGCTTGGGTGGGTCAGTCGCGAACTGCTGCATCGCGGTGCGCGCGCTTTCAGCAGCCGGGCTCGACGGTGCGATGCGGATCGCGTCATTCCACGCTGATCGTGCGCCAGCCTCATCGCCGGCAAGCGCCGCGATATTGCCGATTTCCAAATACACCGACGAGTCATCGGCGGACAGACGGAATGCCTCCGCCACATCTTTGCGCGCGCGCGGCAAATCTTCCATCCGGCGTGCCAGTGCGGCGGAAGCGAGCCAGATCAGCGGATCAGCCGGTGCCAGCTCGATCGCTTTATCAATATCAGCGCGCGCCGAGTCGAGATCACCGATCGCAACAAATGCTCGGGCGCGGTCAAATTGCACCTCGCCCCGTTCAAGCCCCGCCAGCGTCCCGGCGGCAAGCGCTGCATCAAGCGCGGCGCGTGCCTTTGTCGGCTGACCTGTCGCGATCCAGGCGTTGCCGGCCTGGGCCCAATATTGCGCGGCATGCGAATCACGCGCCACTTCGGCCTCTTGCGCGGCGGCGGTAAATTCCTCCGCCGCCGGGGTCCATTTCTGCTGGTGGCTATAAGCGAGGCCAAGGCATTGCCGAGCGATGAAGCCGCCGCCCTTGCTGCGCCACTGTGATGCCAGATCCACAGCACTTTGCGGATCGTCAGTCGCCAGATCGACACACTGATCATACCGTGCTGCCGCACTCTCGGCGACGCTGGGCGGTGCGGGCGTCGCGGCGGCGGGGGCTTGGACAGCGCTTTGGGCGAGCAGCAACAGGATCATCATCGTTGGTCGATCACTTCCTCCACCGTGCGGATCAGCAGCGCGATATCGCTATCGCGCGACAGGCGGTGATCACCGTCCTTAACGATTACCAACTGCACATCGGCTGAACGGATAAGTTCGGCGAGCCGCACCGATCGCATCACGGGCACATCGGTATCGTGCATCCCGTGGAGCAGGCGGACGGGCAAATCGATCGCAATCACGCCGTGCATGATCCGATTGGCCTCGCCAGAGCTCCAAAAGCCACGGGTATAGATGGTCGGGGTTGGTGCGTAGGGGGAAGGTCGCTCAAGCTGCCCGTCGCTGAGCAAGGCGAGCTTTTCGTCGACGCTAAAGCCCCAGTCGGTGAAATCGGGGGCAGCGGCGATGCCGACCAGCGCGGCGATGCGATCCGGCCGGGCAAGCGCGGCGAGCAGCATTAGCCAGCCGCCCATCGACGAGCCGACCAGCAGGACTGGCCCGGTATCGACCAGATCAATCATCGCCAGTACGTCGTCGCGCCAACCTGCCAGCGTCTGATCCTCAAACGCGCCCTGACTCTGGCCGCAGCCGCCATAGTCGAAGCGGACAAAGGCGCGGCCCGTCGCCCGCGCCCAGGCTTCGAGCGCCAACGCCTTGCTGCCGCTCATGTCAGAGGCATAGCCGGGCAGAAACAGGATGGTGGGGCCGCGCCCCTCGGTCTGGTGATAGGCAAGCGCCGGGCGCGCCGCGGCTGGATCAACGGGGTCGGTCGGTGGGGAGACGGCATCGGTCATGGTTGCCAGCGTCTAGGCAATAGGGGCGGGATTGGGAAGCGCGTCCCCTGATGGCAAGAGCGTCTCAGAAGCCGAACATCGACCGGGGATCTGCCTTGCTTCCCTTGCAGATTGATCGCAGCGCCGCCCATTGACCGGGATCGAGCGCCGGACGGTAATCCTTTTGTTGCAGGGCTGCCTGCGCGAAGCGCTGCGCGCGTTGCGACGAGACCGGGTGCGATGAGACATAAGCGAGCAGCGTGGCCGCGCTCCCCTTGGGGCCCGGCTTTTCGCCTTCCAGTCGACGGAAAAAGCCCGCCGTCGCGGCCGGGGAAATCTGGTGCTGATTGAGCGTTTCGATCGCAAATTCATCCGCCCGCGATTCTGCACTGCGCGAATAGGCGGTCGACAGCAGCATGTTGGTATAGCCGCCGATATTGCCATCGAGCCCGCCGAGCACCACGCTCAGCCCCAATTGCCGCAAGAGCGATTCGAGCACGTCGCGGTGAGCAACATGGCCAAGCTCATGGCCGATGACGCCGGCAACCTCGTCAGGCGATTTGGCATCCTGTACCAGGCCATTGAACAGAATGATGCGGCCGCCCGGCAGGGTGACGGCATTGTTGATGGGGATGTTGACGACGATGATGTCGCTGGCCGCGTTGCCTGACCGGTCGCGCATGCCCCGCTCATCACGCACACCAAGTCGATCGGTGAGCGCCGCGAGCGCCGCACGACCGGCCTCGCCAGTGCAGGCCCGGTTGCCGAAATCGCCGACCATCGCGTCGCCCAATTGGCGCTCCACGGCGGGCGGTACCAGCTTGGCCACCAGCGATGGCGTCTGCGCCACCACGACCAACGCAATTGCTGCGAGCACGCCGCAGACGGCAGCGGCTGGCCACAGACCGAAGCGGTCGATCAGCCCGCCATAGGTGCGCGGAGCGGGCAGCCGATCCAGCAAGTCTGCCGGCGGCGGGCTGAAAAAGCCGATCTTCCAGCCGGGCAGTTTTTTCAGTCCATAGCTTGGCTGCCCAGCAATCGGATCGCGCGGGACCAGATCGGCATAGGTTATCGGATCGCTTGCCCAATCGCCCTCCACCAGGCGGAACATCGCGCCGTCGTCGATTAACTGCGGCTCGCGGCGGACCGCTATCTGCCCGTCATAATGCCAGACACGGATCGGTTCGATCATCTCAGAACGCACCCACGTCAAAGGCATCAAGCAGTCCCTCGCCCTGGCCGGGTTCGCGGGTGGCGGACTGGGTGAGGGTATCGATCCGCACCTCGCCATAGGCCCGCATATGGCGGATGAAAAAGGTCCAGTTGCGATAGCCGACGAAAATCTGGCCAATGCCGAGCGTGAACACCACCAGCAACAAGCTGCCGAACACCAGCTTGAACCAGTCCCAGCTTGTGGCGGTGAACTCAAAGGAGAGCTCACCCAGCGTCAACTGGCTGATCACTTCGCGGAAATAGGCAGAATAAAATAGCAACGCGATCAACCCGAACACCACGAAAAACAGCAGATAGCCAACCACCGCGATGAGGATGACGCCCTGCTGTAGTTGCTGCGGCGTCGGCGCCACCTGGCGTAGCCCCCCGGCAAATCCCAAAAAGGCCAGCACGCCGAACAGCACAAGCATGATGATGGGTGCCAGATAAAAGAGCAGATAGCGTGCGAACACCGGCCCGACCCGTGCATTGGATTCAAACGGCATCGGGCCAAAGCTCATGGCGTTCCAGCGCTGGTTCCACAGGCTGACCATCGACCAGGGGACCAGCAGGCCAAACGCAAACGTGCCGACGATGGTGCGCCAGAGATAGCTGAAGCCAAAGCCAAAGCCTTGGCTGTCGCTGCCGCCGCGAATGCCGCGCCAATAGCTGCGGCTCAGCCGGTAGCGTAGCGCCCGGAATATCGCGATTCCGATCATGTAGAGCAGGGCGAAATAGAGGAACACGCCAATGCCGAAGGCAGCGGCACCATAGCCGCGGATCGCCAGCGATTGCAGCCCGAATTGCAGCACCGCGACCGGTACGCCAAACAGGATGATCGCCAGCACATAGCCGATCAGCAGCTCAAGTCCGGTACCCGTCCATTCCAGCCGATCATCGATAAAGCGCGTATTGCTCCACAAATAGCGTCGCTCGCGGGTGCGTGCCCAAAAAGTATAAATGCCGAGCGTGACAATGCAGAGCAGCAAATTGGTAAAGGCAATCGGCGCGAATTGCTTCCAATCGCTGGTAAATTCAAACGCTTCTTGTTGCTGGTCGGTTGTCATTGGTGGCCCCTCGGTCGTCGCCTAGGTGGAGACGAGCGCGACGCCGGGGTCAAATGATTCGATGCGGCTTAAGTGATTATTCGCCTCATTGCGGACCAACAAAGGTCTTTAGCGCCTGCAAAAATACGGCTGGCTGATCGAGCATGATGAAATGCCAGCTATCCGCGATCGGCACCAACGTTGCTGGCGACCCGGCATAGCCCCCTTCCCAGATGGTCTTGGCCTGGGGGCCAGCACCGGTCGCATAGAGCACGGTGAAGGGCTTGGCGCTGATCTTGGCGAGTTCAGGGCGCAGATCGGTGGTCATCACTTCATAAACGGCCTGGCCTGAGACGCGCGGATCGGCCTTGGCCCCCCAATTGGCGACCTTGATGCGGCCTTCTGCCGTGATTGACCAGATACCACCGGGATCGCTCGTCACGGGTGCGGTCGCGGCCGGTGTCGTGATCGTGCGCGCGCGCGCTTGTTCGGCAAAGGGGCGGGCGCTCTCAACCGTTGCGGTCGGGCCGAACAACAGGCTGAAAAAGGGCAGTGAGTCGACCACCATCACCCGTCCGGTCGACTGCGGATAGCGTGCGCCCATCATCATCGCGAGCAGCCCGCCCATTGAATGTCCCGCGATCGCCGCATCCTTGATCTTGTTTGCGACGATATAGCCGTTGAGATCGGCGGTGATACCGTCAAGCAGACCGGGCTTGATGTTGTCACGCGCATCATCGCCGCCAAAACCGTTGATCTGGACCAGATAAACACGATGCGTTTTTGCCAGATCGGCAACGACGCCGTCCCACACCGCGCGCGGGCTGGCGAGACCGGGGATCAGGAACAGCGCCGGTCCCGTGCCGATCGTCGCGATTGAAATATGCGGCAACTGAGTGATGACCGGATCAAGCTTAGGCGCGGCGGCGACCGGGGCGGTCTGGCAATGCGCTGCCTGCGGGTGAAGGATAGCGATCGGGGCGAGAGCAGCAACCGACAGACGGAGCAAAAGGTGGTTCATGTTTCAGGACTCCTTTGAGGGGCTGACGAAAATGTCTTCGATGGAAAGTTCGAACAGTTCGGCAATGCGAAAGGCGAGCGGAAGGGATGGGTCGTAGCGCCCGGTCTCAATCGCGTTCACACTTTGGCGCGATACCTCCAGCCTGTCGGCGAGATCGCCCTGGCTCCATGCGCGTTCGGCGCGCAGCACGCGGAGGCGGTTTTTCATGAGCCACCCGTCGGTCGTTCAAGCACGACATTGACGATTGACCCGATGAACAGGCCTGCGAACCACAGGATCGGTACGGTGAAAAGCGGCAGATGCGGGGCGTGGGCATAGACTTCCAGAAAACCCCAGCCGCTCGCTGCTGACATCGCAAAGCCGGTGGCAACCAGCGCCTGGCGGATTTGCAGCATGCGGACATATTCGTCGCGCAGTTCGATCAGCAGCCGCCCGATGATCCAGAACACCGCCATCAGCGGCAATGCCGGCAGAATGGCGATTGCCCAGAGCAATGGGCCGGTCGCGCCAGTCGCTTGAATCGCGAAGGGCGACGCCCAGACGAGGATGACGTATAGCGCCATGGTCGGGAAAAAGCGCCAGAGATAGGCCCGGAAGGCCGGATCGGTGCGGACGGCCTTCATGCGGCACCGCCTGCGGGCGCGAATTGGTTGACGCACGCCCCCACCCCGAGCCCGCCGAACCACAGTACAGCGATGTAATAGCTGTCGACATGGCCAGCGACGTTGAAGCTTTCCAAAAAGCCCCAGGCCGTGGCGATGCTGAGCGCAAAGGCGCTGGCGATCAGCGTCTTGCGGACGGCGAGCATGCGGACATATTCGTCCTGCTCCTCGTTCAGATGGCGGCCGATCGCGGCGAACATGCCGATGATTGGCAATGCCGGCAGCACGGCAACCGCATAGGCGAGCAGGCCGCGCGGGGCAGCGCCTTTGAAAACCCAATTGGCCCCGATCAGCGCCACTGCATAAGCGAGGCTAAGGCCAATGATCGCTCGATCATGTCGACGCTGCGCCAGAGATTTAGCCATGACAAGCTTCCTTTCGAATTAGTGAAGGACACTTTACAGCACGAGTCGCAATTTGTCAATGAAGCTTGTCATTATGACGCGTGGGCTTTCCAGAGGGCGGTGAATCGTTGCGAATATCCCCAAACGCCGAACGCCGAACGGCGGTTGTCGCGGATCGAGCAGGATGTCGAATGAAGAACGCGCAGCGGCGTTCAGATGATATAATCGACGGTCTTCATCTGCGTGGTCGCCGCGCGTTTCGCGTCGCGCTTGGCGACCATGCGGGCGTGGAGGGCGTTGATCGTGTCGCTACCGCGAGTCTTGCAGACAAAGGGCAGGAACGCGTGGAGCACCGCGCCGAGCCCGCCGACGATCATCGTCACGCCAAAGCCGCTCGCCACGCGGAAATGCTCGGTATAGCTTTCGCCAACCGATTCAGGGTGATCGAGGAACAGGCGGCGGAACATGGGCGATCTCGTCTCTGGTGACCGGTGCGATAGCTTATCACACTAGCCGCGCGATGCCAGCGCCGTCACCATATCCCCTGCAAGCTGGCTGAGCGTATCGTCGCGCGCGCCCATCACGATGATGCGGTCACCCGGGCCGGCCTGATCGACCAGCCAAGCCGCCGCTTCGTCGCGCAGCGGGATATGGCGGGCGTGGCGGCCGGTGGCGGCGATGTCGGCGATGATGTCAGCGCTGGTTACCTCACGCGTCACGGTGCCGCCATGATAGACCGGGTCGGGCAGCACCAGCAGATCGTCGGGGGCCATATGGGCGACCAGGCTAGCGACCAGTTCGTGGCGCATCACCTTTAGCGGGCCATAGCCATGCGGCTGGAACAGGATCAGTAGTCGCCCGGCAAAGGCGTGCAGCGTCTCCAGTGTGGCGGCGATCTTGTCCGGGTTGTGCCCGAAATCGTCGATCACCGCGATGTCGTTGACGTGCCCGACCAGATCGAAGCGGCGCTTCAGCCCGGCAAAGCCAGCCAGCGCGGCGGCCGCGTCATGCAGCGAGACACCAACCGCGCGCACCGCGCCGATCGCGGCGAGCGCATTGGCGACATTATGGCGACCTGGCACCTGCAACGTCACTTCAACGATCAGATCGGCTTCAGTGACCATGAAATCGACGCCGAACGGCTTTTCCTCGATGAAGATCGCCTGGAGATCAGCCGCGCGTTCGATCGAAAAGCTGGTGACGCGGTCGCCTGGCAGAGCGGCGGCAAGCGCTTCGGCATCGGGGTTATCGATATTGACGATGGCGTGGCCGGCGCGGCCGATGAAATCAGCGAACAACGCGCGCAGCTCATCGAGCGACTTGTGATCAAGGCTGACATTGTTGAGCACCGCGACGGCGGGCTGGTAAAGCGCAATCGAGCCATCGCTTTCATCGACTTCGCTGACGAACAGGTCACCCGCGCCGACCAGGGCACTGGCAAAGGGCGAATTGGCGTGCGCGAAGTTTTTCATCACTGCGCCGTTCATCACCGTCGGGTTGCGACCGAGCGCATGGAGCATCCAGCCGATCATCCCGGTCACGGTCGATTTGCCGCTGGTGCCAGCGACACCGATCGCCTGGGGCGCTGCGTTGAACAAATCGCTGAGCAATTGGGCACGGCTCATCCGGGTGGCGCCGACGCGGTCGGCAGCAATCATGTCGGGCACGCTGGCCTCGATCGCAGCGGAGGCGATCACGATCTGGTCGGCGCTGATGATGCCGCTGCCGTCCTGCGGGAACAGCGCGATTCCCATCGCGCGAAGCTGATCAAACTTGGCCGGCAGCCGATCCTGATCAAGGCTGCGATCCGACCCGGCGACAGTCGCGCCCTGCCCGGCGAGGATCATCGCCAGCGGCATCATACCACTGCCGCCAATGCCGACGAAGAAGAAGGATTTGCCTGTGCTCATGCGCCCGCGCTATCGCGACATTTCAGACGCGGGGCAAGCCGGGGCGGGACAGCAAGATGCGGATCGGGATTGTGGCACCGGCCAAGACGCTCGATCGGGCGGTGGCTGCCGAGGTGCAGGCGCTGGCGGCGCTCACTTTTCCGGGCGCCGAACTGGTGATCCACCCGCAATGCTATCTGGTCGATGGCCATTTTGCCGGGCCGGATTCTGCGCGCGCGGCCGCGTTTCTTGAGGTCGCCAATGATCCGACGATCGACGCGGTGTGGTTTGCGCGCGGCGGCTATGGATCGAACCGGATATTGGCGGCGGTAATGCCGGCTTTGGGGCCAGCAGCGGCGCGCAAGACCTATTTGGGCTATTCCGACATGGGCTTTCTGCTTGGCGCGCTTTACGCCCGGCGGATCGGGCGGCCCGTCCATGGCCCGCTGGTGATGGACATGGCCCGCAGCAATGGCAGCGCTGCCGTAGCGCGTGCGCTCGGCTGGCTGGCAAGCAAGGACCGGGCCGGGTTGGAGGGTGGATTGGCCGGGCGGCCAAGTGCGGCGTTCAACATCGCAATTCTTGCGGCGCTGGCAGGCACGCAATGGATGCCCGATCTGACCGATCATGTCCTGCTGATCGAGGATGTGTCCGAACCGCTCTACCGGATTGACCGCATGCTGTTCCAGATCGCCAACGCCACGCAGCTAAAAGGAGTTGCCGGTATCCGGTTCGGTCGGATCAGCGATATTCAGCCCAATGATCCGCCCTGGACCGAACCACTGGAGACGATGATTACGCGCTGGTGCCACGATCTGGGCGTGCCCTTTCTCGGTGCGGCGGATATCGGCCATGATTCCGACAACAAGGTTGTGCCGTTCGGCATGATCGCCTGAACCCCGAAAGGTCATCCCCGATGCACTCCTCCCGCCCGCATGCTGTCCTTGCCCTGTTGCTGGGCATGGGGGCGATGCTCGCCGCCCCGCTGGCCGAGGCCCGCTCGACCTCAGCGGCGACCGTCAAGCGCGAATGGGTGCTGGCGCATGAGCGTTTTCTGGCGGGGGATGCACTGCAGGGCCGCGGCAGCGGCACGCGGGATGAAGCAATTGCCGCTGCCTATGTCGCCGCGCAATTCCTGGCTTATGGGCTGAAGCCCGCGCCGGGAATGGACAGCTATCTCCAGACTACGAACCTTGTCCGTCAGCGCGTGGTGGGGGCACCGGTGCTCACCGTCAACGGTAAGCCGGTCGACGGCGCATCAGTGTTGATCGCAAGCGGCGGGGTGATCGGCAAGCTGGCCGTTTTCACCGGCGATGATCCCAAGGAAATGCCGATGGCGGATGTCGTGGTGGCCACCTCTGCCAAGGCGTCGCCCTTTGCGCTGCTCCGCGCCGCACAGGTCAAGAAGGTGAAGCTCGTCATCGTGCCGGAAAGCGCGGCGACTCGCAGCCGCTTGGCCCAAACCGGCGGCGAACCGCAATTCCCGATCCGCCCGGAAAGGGCGGCAAGCGCTGGCGCATCAATGACGACCGCCAGCGGCACCGCGCTCGCCACCCTGTCCGACGCATCGCTCAAGGCGCTGGCGGCGATGCCGGGCAGCGATATCGCGCTGCGCTTCCCGGAAATCGTGACGACGACGGCACCTACCACCAACGCGATCGGCTATCTGCCGGGGACTGATCCAGAGGCCGGGGTGATCCTGTTTTCGGCCCATCTCGATCATCTTGGGCGTCGCGCCGATGGCGTGGTGATGCCCGGTGCCAATGACGATGCCTCTGGCACCACCGCCGTGTTGGAGCTTGCCCGTGTGCTGGCATCGGGTAAGCCAATGAAGCGCGGTATCCTGTTCGTCGCCTATGGTAGCGAGGAAATTGGCGGCTTTGGTTCCACCTATTTCGGCGCGCATCCGCCGGTGCCGCTCTCAAACATTATCGCTAACCTCGAAATCGAGATGATCGGCGCGCAGGACCCGAAGCTGCCAAAAGGCGTGATGATGATGACCGGTTACGACCGATCGACCTTTGGCGAGGCGATGAAGGCGCATGGCGCGCTGGTAACGGCGGACCCCTATCCCGAGCAGAACTTCTTCCAGCGATCGGACAATTACTCACTCGCGTTGCAGGGCGTGGTAGCGCACACGGTATCCGGCTGGGCGGTGGTGCCGACCTATCATACGCCGGACGACACGGTCGAAAAGCTGGACATTGATTTCATGACCGCCGCCATCCAGTCGCTGGTCGAGCCAGCCCGCTGGTTGGCCAATAGCGCGTTTCGGCCAAGCTGGAAGCCAGGCGGCAAGCCGGGCAAGTAACGCGCTGTTCAGGAGGGGCGGCTGTTCTGCAAGTGCCCATGGCCTTCAATCACGCGGATATAGGTTTCGGCCAAGGCGTGGTTGACAGCATCCCAGCTATAGGCGGCGGCAGATTCAATGCCAGCGGCACCGGCGGCAGTGCGTTCAGCGGGGTGGGTGACATAACGCTCAACGGCGTCGGCAAAGCCCTTCACATCGCCAGCCGGGATCAGCCGCCCATTCACGCCATCAACAATCAGGCTTGATGTGCCGGTGGCATCAGCCCCCACCACGGCCAGACCGCAGGCATTGGCCTCCAGCGTTACAATGCCAAAGGTTTCAGTCACGCTGGGATTAAGCAAAATGTCCATCGATGCCAGCGCGCGCGGCAGCGCGTCGCCGCTTTGGAAGCCTGCAAATATTGCGTCCGGCAGGCGATTGGCGAATGCAGCGCGGGCAGGGCCATCGCCGACAACCAGCACGCGAATCTTGACGTTGCGCCGCTTCAGTTCGTCGATTGTATCGCAGAAAACGGCGATGCCCTTTTCCAGCACCAGCCTGCCAAAGAAACCGACGACCACTTCGTCATCGCTAATGCCCACCGAGCGCCGCCATTCGAGCGAGCGCGTTTCGGGCGTGAAAATATGGTGATCAACGCCGCTGGGCCAGATGCCGATATTGTCGTTCATTTGCTGATCGCGCAACAAATCAGCCATCGACTGTGACGGCACAACAATGGCGTCGCAGCGCCGATAGAAGCGCCGCAGCAAGGCGGTTAGCGACGGCTCCAACAGCCCGAGACGATAATAGCGAAGATAGGTGTCAAACCGGGTGTGCACGGATGCCATCAACGGCAGGTCATGCTGACGAGCATAGGATACGCCCCAATGCCCCAGTGTTTCCGGTGCAGAGATATGCATGATGTTGGGGGCAAAATCGCGCAGGTCATTTTTGATCCGCCGACCCATCCCAAAGGCGATCCGGTAATCCGACCGGAGCGGAATGGGAATCGCCGGCACGCCGATCAAATCGCCTGTGGGGGGAAAGGCTGGTTTGTCGACCACTGGGGAATAGATCCGCACGGCAGCCCCTTGCGAGAGCAGATAGCCGACAAGGCGATTCAGCGCCATATTGGCACCGTCGCGCGTGTAATTATAGTTTCCGCTTAACAGAGCAACGCGGAGATCTGAAATTTTCATAGCGTAAACAGCAACATCATTAGCTATTGACCATCGAATAACACAGGAACAACCCAATCGCTTGGGCAAAATCTATCTGCGAGCGCGCAGGGGCGGTTGTGCAAACCGGGGATCGTAATTTGCTCTGTGCCTATGCTGAGTGCCGCTGCTGAACGGTATCGTAGCCCCCGGTTGACGATCAGCCAAGGTCCGTCAATCTAAAAGCTGTACAGCGGATCAAATCGTACGAGGATGCCGTGCCGGAATAAGTGAAAATTCGGCGGATTTTTGGGGCACGCCCTGCTAGACGGACGTCAATACCTGATGATGTCGGTGTCGGCGCCCAAAGAAAAATAACGACCCCGGTTATGCCACCCCATGCGCCTTGAAATGCGCCAGCAGGCGCGCCCAGCCGTCCTTCGCATCGGCCTCATTGTAACTTGGTCGATAATCGGCGTGGAAACCGTGCTGGGCGTCAGCATAGACGTGGATGTCGCTGCCTATCTTGCCGGCTGCCTTGAGCGCATCGAGCATGGCGGTGACATCGGTTTGCGGGATGCCGTTATCGAGCGCGCCATAAAGGCCGAGCACGGGGGCTTTCAACTCGCCAGCGCGGGCAATGAGTGGCTTTAATTGGCCATACCACGCCACCCCTGCCGTGATATCGGGATTGACCATCGCCGATCGCCAAACCACCGCGCCGCCCCAGCAAAAGCCGGTAATGCCGATCTTGCCTGCCCGCGCGAATTTGGCCGCCTTTATCCATGCGGTCGTTGCCTTTACATCGCCATCGACCTGATCGGGCGTTGCCTGGGCGACGATCGGCCGGATTTGCGCGAAATCCTTCAGCGCCGGCAGGCTAACCCCGGCGCGGTAGAAAAAGTCGGGCGCGACGGCGACATAACCAAGCGTCGCCAGCCGCTTGCAGATATCCTTGATGTAATCATGGAGGCCGAAAATTTCGTTGCAGACGATGATTGTGGCGTGCTTGCCGCTGCCATTGGGCCGAGCGACATAGGCGGGAAGGGGCGTGGCCGCCCCGTTCGGGATCAGCACTTCTTCGATCACCAGCCCATCGGCAGGCGTCGTCACCGGCTTGGCATTCACCGCAACGGCGGCCACTGCATAGCCTGCGAAAAACATACTGACGGCGGTGCGCCGGGTCAGGTGAAAATCCTGCGGTTCCGATCCTTCGGGGCGGGTGAGATTCAGCATGCGGCGACTCCCGTTGAAATTGTAGGCTACAGGTTAGGCTTGATGCCGTGTGCAACACAATGATTAGCAGGGCGCTGGCCTGTCATTTCAGGTGACTTGTTTTGTTAATCAGCTCGGCATAGGTTCATCACGATGACAAAGCGCCTCGCCTTGACCACGACTACCACCACCCGGGGGTTCCCGGGGGGCTTGGGGTTGCGCGTCACCGGTTGACGTTCACGCTTCAGGCTCCACCCGGGAACGGGGGAGGCTGGCGTCCGCTCCTTCGTTCCGCCCTTTCCCCGGTCGCCGCTTTGTGCATAAGCGCGCCCATGCGACAGGAACGATCATGACAGACCTTTACGCGATTACGCTGCCCGATGGTTCGGTTCGGGAAGTAGCCCCCGGCACCACGCCCGCCGATATTGCCGCCGCGATTGGCCCTGGCCTTGCCAAGGCGGCGATTGCCGCGCGCGTGGACGGCGAGCTGCGCGATATCGGGCGGCCATTTGAGGGCGATGCGACGCTCGCGCTCGTCACCGGGCGTAACGAGGCCGATGCGCTGGAAATGGCGCGGCATGATTTTGCGCATGTGCTGGCGGAGGCCGTGCAGCAGCTGTTCCCCGGCACGCAGATCACCTTTGGCCCGTCGACGGATGACGGCTTTTATTATGATTTCGCGCCGACGGCCGAACGCGGACCTTTCACCGATGACGATCTGCCCGCGATCGAGGAAGCGATGCGCGGCATTATCCGTGCCGACAAGCCGCTGCGCCGCGAGGTCTGGGACCGCGCCACGCTGATCAGCCGCTGGAAGCAGCAGGGGGAGAATTTTAAGGCAGAGTGGGCGGCCGAACTCCCCGGTGACGAACCGCTGACGGTCTATTGGTCGGGCGAGGACTGGCTCGACATGTGCCGGGGTCCCCATCTCGCCTCGACGGGCAAGCTCGATCCTGACGCGTTCAAGCTCACGCGCGTGTCGGGCGCATACTGGCGCGGCGACCAGAACAACCCGCAACTCAGCCGCATCTATGGCACCGGCTGGCTCAACAAGAAGCAGCTCGCCGAGCACATGACGCGGCTTGAGGAAGCGGCCAAGCGCGACCACCGCCGCATCGGGCAGGAGATGGACCTGTTCCACCTGCAGAGCGAGGCGCAAGGCTCGGTGTTCTGGCATCCGAAGGGCTTTATCCTGTGGCGCCAGTTGGAGGCCTATATGCGCCGCCGACTCGACGCGGCGGGCTATGCCGAGATCAAGACGCCGCAGCTAATGGACGTGCGCCAGTGGGAACGATCCGGCCATTGGGGCAAGTATAGCGAGAATATGTTCGCGGTGCCGGATGAGGTGCCCAATGCCGAGGGTGAAGGCCCGGTGCTGTCGGCCAAGGGCGACATGATGGCGCTCAAGCCCATGAACTGCCCGGCGCATATCCTGGTCTTCAAACAGGGCATCAAATCCTATCGCGATCTGCCGATCCGCATGGCCGAATTTGGCTGCTGCCACCGCAACGAAGCGCATGGCGCGCTCCACGGCATCATGCGCGTGCGCCAGTTCACGCAGGACGACGCGCATATCTTTGTGCGCGAGGATCAGCTGATCGATGAAGTAAAGGCGTTTTGCGACCTACTCGATTCGATCTACCGTGATCTCGGCTTCGACAAATATGCGATTAAGCTCGCGCTGCGTCCTGAGAAGCGCTTCGGCAGCGAAGAGATGTGGGACTGGTCCGAGCAGAGCTTGCGCGATGCAGTGAAGGCCACTGGGCGCGATACGCCCGAATATGGCTGGGAGGAATTGCCGGGCGAGGGGGCCTTCTACGCGCCCAAGCTGGAATTCCATCTGACCGATGCGATTGGGCGTACATGGCAGGTCGGCACGATGCAGACCGATACGGTGCTGCCCGAACGGCTCGATGCGAGCTATGTCGGCGCGGATGGCGAGCGCCACCGGCCGATCATGCTCCACCGCGCGATATTGGGTACGTTCGAGCGCTTCATCGGCATACTAATCGAACATTATGCCGGCCGCTTCCCGCTCTGGCTGTCGCCGGTGCAGGCGGTAGTCGCGACGATTGTGTCGGACGCCGATGATTATGCGCACCAAGTGGCAGAGAAGCTGGCGGCGGCGGGCATCCGCGTCGAGACCGATCTGCGCAACGAGAAGATCAACTACAAAGTGCGCGAACATTCGCTCGCAAAAGTCCCCAATCTGCTCGTTGTCGGCAAGCGCGAGGCGGAGGAGGGCACCGTTGCGCTGCGCCAATTGGGTAGCGACCGGCAGCAGATGATGGCGCTTGATGATTTGGTGGCGATGCTGGTGAAGGATGCCACGCCGCCCGATCTTCGCTGATCGGGCCGCATCACCCTTTCACATTCGCGCAAAAAACCCTATATAGACCCCTGACAACCACAGGAGCTTTACCCATACGTCCTCCCATGACCCGGCGCCCGCTCGCGCCCCCGCCGATCAACGGTCCGCGCTTCAATGAATTCATCGTCTCGCCCAAAGTGCGCGTGATTGACGAAAATGGCGAAAATCTGGGGGTGATGTACACCCGCGAAGCGATGGAGCAGGCCGCTGCCGTCGGGCTCGACCTTGTCGAAGTGTCGCCCAACGCCGATCCGCCCGTCGCCAAGTTCCTTGATGTCGGCAAGTTCAAGTATGAGGCCCAGAAAAAGGCCAACCTCGCCCGCAAGAGCCAGAAGACGCAGGAGATCAAAGAGATCAAGATGCGTCCCAACATCGACGATCATGATTATGATACGAAGATGAAAAAGGTGCTCGAATTCATCGATGAGGGCGACAAGGTCAAGATCACGTTGCGCTTTCGCGGACGCGAGCTGAGCCACGGCCAGCTTGGTATGGCATTGCTCCAGCGCGTGCAGGCCGATGTCGTGGAAACCGCCAAGGTGGAGGCTTATCCGCGCATGGAAGGTCGTCAAATGTTGATGGTGCTGGCGCCGAAATAGCGCCGGTTCGGCGGGCGGCGATTAGTCGCCCCCGCCGCCGTCTCCTCCGCCGTCTCCACCGTCCCCGCCATGGCCAGCATCGGCGTGATGTGTACCGTGGCCAGCATCACTGCCGATAAACGGCGCATCGCCGCCGCCATCGCTGGTGCCTTTACCGTTTTTGGGTGCCTTGTTGAGCCGACCAGCCATCGACGCCCCAAGCGCGATGAACACAGCGGCCAGCGCGATCCATATGGCCACACCGGATTTGCTCTTCTTGTCATCGGCGGCAGCGGCCAGCACCAAGGTTATCGTGGGCAAGGCGATCAATGCGGCATGCCGCCACATCGGCAAGATCTCGCGGCCTATCACGTTCATATCACATTTCCCCCAAACCGATTTCCCGAACAAAAGGTGCCGTGACTTTCCCGTCACGGATAGGGGTAATCTGGGGCGCTGCTCAATCGCTGTCCTCGCTTATGGTCAGCGCGGACAGGTCGCGCCAGCCATAGGCGGTCTCGGCGTCATGGCCGGTGCCGCGCTCGGTCACGATTTTTCCACCCAGCCGTTCGTAAAAGGCTCGCGCCGGGGTGTTGGTGGACAGCACCCATAACGCCATATTGCGGTCGCCCTCGGCGATTAGTCGGCGGGCCATCGCACGCATCAGCAATCGCCCAGTGCCGCGCCCCTGTCCGCGGCGCAGAATATAAAGCGCGGGCACCTCGCCGGTATAGCCCGCTGCCACTAAGGCAGGATCGCGCTCGCTGGTGCACGCCCCAAAGCCAATGATGCCATCCTGTTCTTCGGCGACATAGACGCCGCGCGCTGTGCCGGCGCTGATCTGCGCACGCCACTGCGCGGTGCGCGCCGCAACGCTCATCGCCTCAATCTCTGCCTGCGAGAGCAAGCCGGCATAGGTCTCCCGCCAGGCAGCGACATGCAGCGCGCCGATTGCTGCACTATCTGCCGCGTTGGCGCGCCGGACGCGCACTTCGGACATTATTCTGCGCTCGCCAACTGGCGCTCAGGCCGCCTGGTCATGGGCAGCTGCTTGGTCATGCGGCGGGCGGCTCCCACAGTTCGATGGCATTGCCTTCGGGGTCATGGATGCGCGCGAACTTGCCAACCGACGGGTCATTCCATTCCGCGCGCGTTTCGATCGCGATTCCGGCGGTGGAGAGCTGGTCAAGCATCGCATCAAGGTTCGCAACGCGCAAATTGAGCATGAACTGTTTATCCGCCGCAAAATAATCCGTGTCATGCTTGAACGGCGCGAACACCACTGGTCCGCCTTGCGTCTTCCAGGTCCATTCATCGACCGGGCCGGTGTCTTCGGCCGCGCAGCCCGCGCCAATGCCGAGATGGTCGCGGTACCAGGCGTTGAGCGCATCCGGGTCTTGCGCGCGAAAGAAAAGCCCGCCGATTCCCAATACTGCCATGTCATCTTCCCCCCGTTTGGCGCTGGCCCTATGCGGCCTCTGCCCAGCCCTGTTCATTGGCGGCGGCCCCCAACAGGCGGCGTTCAATGGATCGCAGCCGCTGGCTGCTGCTGATCTTATCGCCCAACAGGTCGGTCAGATAGAAGGTATCGACCGCGCGCTCACCATAGGTCGCGACATGCGCCGAATGGATCGTGACCTTGGATTGGAACAGCGCCAGCGCCAGCCGATTGAGCAAGG
>JAIERC010000457.1 GCA_019747165.1 Sphingomonas sp.
GGTTGGGGCTCGAGGCATCGGGTGTAATCACCGCCATAGGCAAGGATGTGACTGGCTTCGCGCTGGGCGACCGGGTCGCGACCTTCGGCCCGCAGCGCGGCGCCTATGCCACCGAGCGCAATCTGCCTGCTGGTGCACTGTTTAAACTGCCCGACACGATCGATTTCGATACCGCCGCCGCTGCGCTGCTGAAGGGCTGCACTGCCGAGTTCCTTGCTGAACGTGCCGCGACGGTGAACCCGGGCGACTGGGTGTTGGTGCACGCGGCCGCCGGCGGGGTCGGACTGATCCTGGTCCAGTGGCTAAAGGCCCTTGGTGCAAACGTAATCGGCACCGTCGGCAGCGCAGACAAAGCGGCACTGGCCAGCGCGGCGGGGGCGGCGGAGATCATCCTCTACCGCGATGAGGATATTGCGCAGCGGGTGCGCGCCATCACCGGTGGCGCGGGCGTGCGGGTGACCTATGACGGGATCGGCCAAGCAACCTGGAACGCCTCGCTCGATTCGACCGGGCGGCGTGGGATCATCATCAGCTATGGCAATGCCGATGCGCCAGTGACGGGGGTGGCGCTGGGCATCCTCGCCACCAAGGGTTCGCTCTACAATACCCGGCCCACGCTGTTCGATTACTACGTCACGCCCGATGAGCGCGCGGGAGGCGCGGCGCGGCTGTGGGAGATGATTACGAGCGGCAAGGTGAAGGTGACGATCGGCCAGCGCTATCCGCTGGAGGAAGCGGCGCAGGCGCATCGCGACCTTGAGGGGCGCGAGACGCACGGGTCGACACTGCTGATCCCGTAGAGCACCGTGCCAAAAAAAGTGATCCCCTAACCAATCTCGACCAGTTCGAGCAATTCACCGGCTGGGCCGATGACGGTGGCGGCGCGGCGGTCGGCATAAAAGGCACCCGATCGGATGACCGGTGGCGTGATGAAATCAAGCCCTGGGCGATCAAGCGAGTCCACCGCGAGTGTGACCATGGCATTACCCGGCGGCAGCATCCCCTCCCCCGTCTTCCGCACGGTTGCGACAGCGGGATAATCATCGATCTCAACGATCGGTAGCCGCCCCTTTTGGGCCATGCTGAGCGAGGTCATATGGGTATCGGGCAGGCCGAACGCCTTGTTGATCATCGTATAGGGAATCGTATAGCCGCCGCCCTCTTCGAGCCCCAGCCGTTCCGCATACCAAGCCATTGTCGCGGCACGATCGGGTGTGGCGAGGATGACGATGAAGAGATGATCGACCGGGGAATTGGCGGGCGGCAGATCAGAGGTCGGCGTGTCCTCGCGCACCTCGTTGAGATAAATCATCTCGCGGCCCTGCCCCAGCATCTGCATCGCGACGAAATAGGGGAGACCGGGGATTTCCTTGGGCTGGCCGATGATATCGAAACCGCTGCCCGCGAGCTTGTCGGGCCAGCCGAACACGTCCTGCACCGTGATTTCGAACGCGGCCCAGCCATACGTGCGGGTCGGCACGAAACCGGGATCGAGCGGCTGCTCCACCAGCCGGACATAGCTCGGCGCGCCGCTCGTGGGGGCAAGCGTGGCGAAAGGCGCGCCGACATTGGCCGGGCTGTCCCAGCTGGCGGCGAGATCAGCGGGCAACACACCCTGCTCGACCACCGAAAGCCCGAGCCGGTCGCGATAATCGCTGAGACTCGCCGCGACATTGGGCACCGTCGCCAGCCCGCCGATGATGCGGCCATGGGTGAGGAAATCGTGCATCAGAATACCGGCTTTCGCTTGGCGAGGAAGGCGCTGACCCCTTCCTCAAAATCAGGCTGGGTGAAGGCATCGGCGAACAGCGCGTTCGTCTCGGCATCGTCATGCGCTTGCCCGTTGAGGATACGACGAACCATGGCCTTGGCTTCGCGCGCGGTGTGCGGCGAATTGCCGCTGATGGTTTCCGCCAACGCGACAGGATCATCACCCAGCATATCGATCAATCCGATCCGCAAGGCTTCGTTCGCATCGATCAGCCCGGCGGTGAACAGGATGCGCTTGGCTTGCGACGGCCCGACGGCATCGACCAGCAACTTGGTATCGTGGAGCGAATAAACGAGGCCCAATTTGGCCGGCGTGATGCCGAAGCGCGCGGCGGGGGTAGCGATGCGGATGTCGCAGGCCATCGCCAGCCCACAGCCGCCGCCGACGCAGTCGCCCTCGATAAAAGCGATGACGGGCTTGGGCGCGAGGGTGAGCTCGATCTGCGCGCGGGCGATGGCGGCCTGATTGGCGGCGCGCCAGGCAGGATCAGTCGCACCGGTGCCGAATTCTGCAATGTCTGCCCCGGCGGAAAAGGCGCCGGGATCGGCCGCGCGCAAGATCAGCACGCGCACCGTATCGTCAGCCATCGCCTGCGCGATCAGCGGCGGGAATTGCTCCCACATCGCTTGCGTGATCGCGTTGCGCTTGGCCGCGCGGTCGATGATCAGATGCGCGATGGCGCCGATGGTTTCGAGGCGGAGCATTAGTTCCTCCCCGGCACGGGGAGGGGGACCGCGAAGCGGTGGAGGGGGGCCTCCACTTGCGCGGGGCTTGTGGCCCGCCCCCTCCACCCCGTCGCTTCGCGCCGCGGTCCCCCTCCCCGTGCCGGGGAGGATTGGGTGTTGGTGCTCATGCCGGATCAACCTTGGCGAGATGCTGCGCAATCTCGCGCCGGGTCGCGACCCAGACGCCGTCATGCGCACGGATGTGCTTCAAAAATTCCTCGAACGCCCAGATGCGCCCCGGTCGGCCGATGATGCGCAAATGCAGGCCAAGCGACATCATCTTGGGATTGCCCTCCATGCCCTCGCGATAGAGCTGGTCGAAACAGCGACGGGCATAATCAAGCCAGTTGGCGGGGGTATAGGCGGGATCAGTCCACATTTTCATGTCATTGTCGTCAAGCTGATAGGGCACGATTGCGATTGGCCTGCCGGAGACGGTGGTGCGATCCCAGAACGGAATATCGCCCGAATAATCGTCCATATGGTAGTCGAACCCCTCCTCGATCAGCAGGCGCCTTGTATTGTCGGTGTGGAAATAGCGCGATAGCCAGCCATAGGGCCGCGTGCCGGTGGTCGCTTCGATTGAGGCCACCGCCTTGCGGATGAAGTCGCGCTCGGCGGCCTCGTCCATCTTGAACTGGTGGACCCAGCGATAACCGTGGCTGACGGGTTCATGCCCCAGTTCGCGGATTGCGGTGGCGATTTCGGGATGGTTTTCGAGGCTGAGCGCGGCGACGGTCCAGCTTGCCTTGATATCATGTTCGCGGAGCAGCTTGACAATGCGGGGGGCGCCGGCCTTGATGCCGTAGAGGTAATTGCTCTCATTGCCGTAATTGCGGATCGGCGACTTGATGTGGATGCCGAGCTCATCGACCGGCTCCATCCCCCGGTCGCCGCGCGCGACGGTCATCTCGCTGCCTTCCTCGACATTGACGACAATGCTGAGCGCGATTTTCGCGTGGTTGGGCCAGTCTATGCGTTCTTCGTTCAGCATGGGGCGCATCAGTGCATTTCCTCGCCGCCCGAGACGTTGATCGCCTCGCCGGTCACATAAAAGGCATCGTCGCTGGCGAGCCAAGCGCAGGCAGCCGCGGTGTCACTAGCCAGGCCGGGGCGGCCCATCGGGTTCTTGGCGGCCATGTTCTTCAGATACGCCTCGACGCTCTCAAAGCCGAGCAGTTTGGAGAAATAGGCGTTTTGTTCGGCGCCGAGCCCCGTGGTGACGTGATTGGGACAGACCGCGTTGACGGTGATGCCGTGCGCGCCCAGTTCGACAGCACTGGCGCGGGTGAGGCCGACCATCCCGTGCTTGGAGGACACATAAGCCGGCAGATGGGGGAAGCCGGTCTTGGCAGCTTGCGACGCGATGTTGATGATGCGCCCGCCTTTGCCAACCGCGACCATCGCCTTGGCAGCGGCCTGGGTGCAGTAGAAAGCGCCGGAAAGATTGACCGCGATGACCTTGTCCCAATCTTCAGGCACCACCTCCAGAAACGGCTTCATCATGAAGCCAATCCCGGCATTGTTGACGAAGATGTCGATGCTGCCGAACGCATCGACCGCACTCTGCACCAGCGCCTGGCACTGAGCAGCAGACGAGACGTCACAGGCGATGGTGGCGACCGGCGCGCCGCGATCACTCAGTTCCTTAGCCACCGCTTGCGCGGCATCGCCAATCTCATAATCGCTGACGACACAGTTCGCGCCTTCGTCGGCGAAGCGTTGAAGGATCGCCTGGCCGAGCCCCTTGTCGCGGCCCGATCCGGTGACGACGATGGTCTTGCCGGCGAAACGCATCACAGATCCTCGGTCAGCATGAAGATGGGGTCATCAGCAAAATCGCGAAACGGCGCGGCGAGTGCCTGGAACTCGGGCGTCGTTACGTCGCCAACAAAGGCATCCATGCCGGTGATGTCGATCACCTCGACATAATCATATGGGGGCTTGGCGTCCGACCCGAACAGGCCGGTTGCCTTGTGGACCGTGAAGCTGGTCACCGATCCGAGCGCGTTGACGGCAGGGATGTCGCCATTGCGGGCCCAGGCTTCATAGCTGGCCGGATCGACGCCGGGCTTCAGGTTGAACAGGCAGATGATTCGCATCGCGGGTCTCCTTTAGGGTCGGGGTGGGGCATAACCGTGGATCGTCGCTTCGATCCGGCGGGCGAGCGCGATCAGGCGCGTTTCACTGTGCGGCGGGCCGACGAGCTGGACGCTCACTGGTAAATGATCGGCATCGACCCCCGCCGGAATAGCGAGCGCGGGAAGCCCGGCGACACTGGCGATGCTGGTGAAATCCGCCTGCGTGACGGGTGCGCGCTCGCCGTGGGGGAAGGCCGATTGCGGCGCTGTCGGCATGACGAGGACGCCGTCGTCGCCCAGTGCTGCGACCAGGGCGGCGCGGGTGCGGGCGATGACATCGGGCGCGGGCGGCAACGCGCCCACGGCTGTCATCACAAACTTCAGCTCGTCTGACACCAGCGGGCCGTGGCGGGCGTTCCCAAGATCACCGATCAGTTCGTTCACCGACTCGATCAACCCGGCCATCCGGATCGCCGACAGCGGGTCGTCGAGCCGCAAGGAGTCGGCGGGCAGGCCGATCGCGCGCAGCACGTGCTGATACCCCGCTTCAACTGCGGGCTGGATCGGCACTTGATCGATATCCGCCAGTGTCAGCAGGCGCGCGAAGGGGGCCTCATCGGTCTGGCCGGGGGCCATCACCGCCCAGACCCGCGCCAGCAGATCGAGGTCGCGCGCGAGCGGGCCGATGCAATCGAACGCGGTGCCGAGATGGACGAGCCCGTCATCGCTCACCGCGCCAAGCGTCGGCTTGAGGCCCCAGATACCGCAATAGGCCGCCGGGATGCGGACCGATCCCAGCGTATCAGTGCCGAGCGCGACATCGCACAGGCCGGCAGCGACCGCCGCACCACTGGCGCCCGAGGAGCCGCCTGGGGTGTAACCATCACGATGCGGATTATGCGTCCGACCGTAAAAGACGTTGTCGGTGGTCGCGCCAAGCGCGGCTTCGTGCATGTTGAGGCTGCCGAGGATGATCCCCCCGGCCGCGCGCAGTTGCGCCACGACCGCCGCGTCGCGGGTCGCGACGATGCCGCGCCGCGTGCCCATGCCGCCGGTCCAGGGGAGCCCCTTGACCGCGATGTTCGATTTGATGCCGATCGTGATGTCGGCCAGCGGCCCATCGCCGCCCGTGGCGCCCCGGTCCCAATCGACAAAGGCGTTGAGCGGGGCGTTGAGCGCTTCGAGGTCGGTCCAGTCGATCATCTAAACCCCCTCGGCACGGGGAGGTGGCAACGCGAAGCGCTGACGGAGGGGGGCTTCCCCAGAAGCTGCGCCTTGTGGCCCGCCCCCTCCACCGTCCTTCGGACGGTCCCCCTCCCCGTGCCGGGAAGGATTTGCGGATCACCCGTCACAGCCCGCGCTCGTCGATCAGCCGGATTGGCTTCTGGCGGACATCAATCTGCGTCAGCGTGGCGGTGCCGCCGGGGGCCTCGAGCGCAATGGCTACCTCGACGCCCAACCCCTGCCGGAGCAGGCTGGCGAGTTCGCCCGCGTCGCTGCCGCCCCGGCTTTCGAGGATTACCAGCATGTCGTCGCGTTGCGTTGCGGGGTCGCGCACCAGGCGACAGACATATTCACCGGTCAGGTCAGCGCGGTTCTCGATAATCGAACCAATCGCGTGGGGGAAGACGTTGATGCCGCGCAGCTTGACCATATTGTCACTGCGGCCCTTGAACCCGGCGATCCGCTTAAAGGCCATGCCGGTGGCGTTGGTGCCGGTCAGTTCGTGCGTGATGTCATGCGTGTTGAAGCGGATGCACGGCGCAATATCGTCCTTGAACAGGCAGGTAACGACCATGTCGCCGGTTTCGCCGACACCGACCGGCGCACCGGTTTCGACATCAAGCAGCTCCAGATATTGCGCGTCCTCCCAGACATAGAGCCCGTCGCGCTCGGGCCCTTCACCGGCGATGCTGCCGGTATCGCCCACGCCGTACCAGTCGAACGCCTTCGCGCCGCCCCAGGCGGCTTCGGTCGCAGCGCGATCCTCAGTGCCAAGGTGACCGCAGATCATGCGGATCTGCATCTGATCAAGCAGCCCGGTGTCGCGGGCGACCTCGGCGAGCTTGCGGATATAGTCGACAAAGCCGACCAGCACGGTCACGCCGAAATCGGCCATTAGCTGCACCTGATTAGCCGAGCGCGTCTCGATGCCAGTGCCCGCCGACAGGAAGAGCGAATTGGTGAAATGCGTCACGGCCTCACGGATATAATGGCCACCATTGATCATCCCGTGGCCATAAACGGATTGAACCACGTCGCTGGGGGAAAGCCCCTGCCAGCGATACATGCGGCCGACGAGCAGGTTGGTGATTTCGCGCCCCTTGGGGCCGAAGAGCAAAGGTTGTGGCCGGCCAGTAGTACCGCTTGTCGTATGGAAGATGACCGGATCGACGCCGCGCCCGGCGAAATCGCCATAGGGTGGCTGGGCAGCGACCGAGGCCATCAGGTCGGTCTTGTCGTAGACGGGCAGCTTGGTGATGTCGGCGAGGCTGCGGATGTCCCCAGGTTCGATGCCTTTCGCGCCCCAGAGCCGCTGGTAAAAGGGGATGGCCCAGCCGCGGGCCATCAGCCGGGAGAATTGGGCTTCCTGGAGGCTGCGGAGTTCGTCGCGGCTCATCCCTGTATAGCGCGCGGTGAAGGCGTCGCCGATCGGGTAATCGGCGAGCATCTGTTTAGCGTCAAAGGCTTCAAAATAGGTCGGAAAGGTCATGCAGGCTCCGTGAACCAGGCGATCGGGGAATCGAAAAGACGGGGATCGGCATCGGGCGCGAGCGCGCGGGCAAGATCGCACTTGGCCGCGGTCTGCTCAGCGGTAAGCGGCGCGTCCGGGCTTCCCAGGGTCGCTGGTATCTTTTGCTCAATGGTCGAGCCGTCCTTCAGCGTCACCACCATTCGTTGTGGTGACAGCGCATTGGGATCGGGGTTGCCATCATCGTTGACGATCATCCGCCCGGCCAAATCGGCAATGGCCGCATCGGTAAAGGTCGCCGCCGTGAAGCGGCGGGGGTCGATACAGCCATCGGTCAGCATCAGCGCCGACAGCAAGGGCAGGCAAAGCCGCGCATAGGCTGGCGTCATTTCGCTGGTGAAGGGTCGCCCGACAAGCCGCTTGATCAGCGGTGGCGCGAACAATTCGATCCAGGCAATATTGTCGGGCGTCATGCCGGACGCCGCAATCGCCCCGAGCGCGCCATGGCTGGCACGGCCCGAAGGATAGGGCTTGGTGGAAATGTCCGAGATCAGCCACCGCGCACCAATCTGGCGGGTATAGGTCGCCAATTGACCGTCATCGATCAACCGGAAATAGCCGAACGGCCCCTCCAGTGCATCATGCGGGCCGGTCAGCCCGGCCTTGGCCAGATCAACGGCCATAATCGCTGACCGAGCAGCATTGGCCACCTGCAGCGGCAGGGCGATCGACCCTTCGACATGCGCCTGCATTGTCCCCGCACAGAAGCTATTGGCCAAACCGAGCACGTCTTCCAGCGGCTCGACCCCCTCGATCCTAGCGACCGCGAGCGCCGCACCGATGCACCCGGCGGTGGCGGGACGGAAGAATTTGAGCGGAGAGGTCGCTGCAATACCGAGCCCGCTCGCCACATCGACCCCAATCGCCAATGCAGCCAGCGCCGTTCCAGGATCGCAGCCGCCCATCCGGTCGATGCTTGCCGCGAGGGCGGCGGTAACGACCGACATCGCGTGCACGACGGCGGGTTCATGCACCGCGTCCCATTCGAGGCAGTGGATGCGAAACGCATTGACGAACGCGGCACTTACGGCGGGGAGTCGTCGCGAAGATCCAATTAGTCTGGCGTCCTCGCCCGCCCCCCAGCCCATCGCTGCCGCCAGAACGCCTGCCGCGCCCGGTGCGGTCGATCCCGCCGCGGCGACCGCCAATGTATCAGCGAGCAACCGTTCGGTATCGGCGCAGACTGCTGCGGGCAGGCGATGCTCGGCGCGGACAAAATCCAGCAAGGCGGCGGTGGCGCTCACAAAATATCGTCCAGCCAACGGACGATGGCCCTCGGATCGTCCCCCTCCAGGGCGAGCGTCACGCCCCGGTCGGCCTGATCGGGGCTCAGCTGTCCCCAAGCAAAAAGCGCGCGGGCCTTGGCAATGACACCGTCGCGCGAGAGCGGGCGTTCGGGATCGCCCAGCGTATCGACCAGTGCTTCCGCATCGCCGGCCGCGCGCACAGTTGCGCCGAAATGCGCGGGGTATCGCGCGGTGATCGCGACATCCTCGCGCACCGTGACCTGCGCCCGGGCTTCCGCCAGTGCGGCAATCGCGTCGGGTTCGAAATCGGCGAGGGTCGGAATGCCGCGCGCGGCGACCACGGCGACCGCATGCTGGAGCGAGAATTTGGCCTGATGCGGCGTTGTAGGATCGGGCCGGTCGCAAAAGGTCAGCGCATCGGCAAAGGTCTCGACCACGATCTGCCCGGTTAGGGTGCCGCGCGCACGCAAAGCCAGTGCGGCATCGATCGCCGGGTGCGCATGGCGGCAGGCGCCCCAGGGCTTGAAGCTGACTTCATCGATTCGCCAGCCGTCGTTGAAAACTATCGGCGTCGGGTTCAGGCAGGTCGCCGCGTAAAGGCCCTGCACGCCTTCGAGGATATCAAGCGGGCCAGTGATGCCGCTCAGCGCAAAGCGAGCGGCCGAACGCCCGGTCTCGACAGCGCTGGCGACATGCCATTGCTTGGCCATATTGGCGCTGTGCCGAGTCTGCCACAGCCCGCCGGTGACCGATGCAGCGAGCGCCATAGCGTTGGCGATGATCAATGGATCGGACGATACACTGCTCGCGCCGCAGGCAGCGGCACCGATAATACCGGCGGTCCCGGTCGGGTGATAATGGGCATAGTGGTGCGCATCAAAGCTGGCGCCGACCGCGATCATCGCTTCATAGCTGCGGACCGCAGCGTCGAGCATGTCGTCCATTGACTCGGACAGACTGCCCAGGGCCGTCGGCCAAATGACGGGCCCAGGATGAAGCAACGCCGCGCGGTGGACATCATCCATTTCAAGCACGTTGCCAAGGAACGCTGATGTGACCAGCGCCCCTCCCCGTGCGCTGCTAAGGGCCTGCGCAACGTCGCTCTGCCGCGCGCCCGCCACGCATCCCATCCAGTCAAGCAGATGCAGCCGTGCCTTTGCCCGCAAGGCCATATTGACCGGACGCAGCAAATGCTGTGCAAGCCGCTCGATTAAGCTATGGTCAATCACGCCATTCGGTCCGGACAACTGGAGAGACGTCTTGTCGGTGCAAACCGTCACCAAGCCCCGCGCTGAACCGCGCAAGCCCCGTTACCTCGAACTCGCCGACGACCTGCGCGGACAAATTCTGGGCGGCGATTTGCCGTTGACGGACCATTTCCCCACCGAAAGCGTGCTCTGCGCGCGCTACGGCGTCAGTCGCTTTACGGTGCGAGAGGCGCTGCGCACACTGCAGACTGAGGGGTTGATCCAGCGAAAGCGTGGGTCGGGCACGGTCATTCAGCCGGCGGCGGCGCGCGGCGGCGCGCTGCACCAGCCTTTGTCGAACGTCGGCGAAATCCTGCAATATGCGCGCGATACCAAGGTTGCGTTCAAGCGCGACGGCAGCGCCCCATTGCCGCGCAAGCTGGCCGAACAAATCGATGGCGAGACGACGGGCAAATGGGCGCGGTTTCACGGCGTGCGATCGGGCAGCGGCGTCGACAAGCCAATCGCCTTTACCGAAGCCTATATCCACCCTGCGCTGAGCGCCATTGCTGATGCCATCGACATTCGCGAACCCACGCTGTTCAAACAGCTCGAACGGCTGGGCAAAATCACGATCGCGCAGGTAACGCAGGATATCCAGGCAGTTGCCGCCAGCGCGGAAATCGCCCAGGCGCTTGGGATCTCGCGGCGATCGCCGTGCCTGCGCATTTTGCGCTGCTATCGCGATGATACTGGCCGCGTGATCGAGATTTCCGCCAGCCACCACCCCGGCGACCGCTTCGCTTACGCCATGCATATCGAGGTCGAGCGCTAAGGCCATCGCTTACCCCGCGCCGAGGTCGGGCGCGGCGCGCGGGTACCAGTCATCAGCAGCGAAACGAATTGCGGGTGCAATCTGGTGCGCACCGTCATGTTCAATCAGCAAACCACGATCAGCGATCTGCGGTGCTCCGAGCGCTTCAGCAAAATCAAGAACGGGTGCAAAGGCGACATCCTTGTCTGCGAACCACGCAACCCAATCATCGCGGGTCCGCTGAGCGAACCTGTCACGAAGAAAGTCGATCAGCGCGCTCTGCTCGCCAGCCGGCGCCTCGGCAATCGGGATCAAGTCGGGACGTCCCAGCGCGGTCAGCAAATTGGTGGCGAATTTCATCTCGCGCCCGCCAAGCGCAATGTGGCGACCATCCGCAGTACGATAGACATTGTAAAACGCCGCTCCTCCGAGTGAGCGTTGCGCTGACGATCGTGGTGGCGCCCCCCCGGCGATGGCATCGCCAGCAATATGCGCGCACCAGGGCAGCATCGAATCATACATGGCGATGTCGACATAGTCGCCGCGCCCGGTCTTCTCGCGACCGATCAGCGCCATCAGCACGGCCGACAATGCCGTCAGCCCTGCCGCCATATCTGCCGACGGAACACCCGGAACAACCGGCGTGCCATCGGGCCCGTCATTGACCGAGAGGAAGCCAGCCAGGGCCTGGACGGCCATGTCATGCGCCGGGTGGTGGGCGAGCGGCCCGGTCTGGCCAAAGGCGCTGATCGAGCAATAAACGGCACGGGGATTGCGGGCCGCGACCGCCGCATAGCCGAAACCGAGCCGATCGATCACGCCGGGGCGGAAACCCTCTGCCACGATATCGGCGCGCTCGATCAACGCCCATAACGCCGCCTTGCCCTCGTCACTTTTCAGGTCGAGCGCGATGCTGCGTTTGCCGCGATTGAGATTACGGAACCATACCGACTGACCAGCCTCGAACGGTGCCTGCGCCCGTGCTGGATCGCCAGCCAGCGGCTCAATCTTGATAACCTCTGCGCCCTGGTCAGCCAGCATCATCGTCATCATTGGCCCGGGCAGAAACTGCGTCAGATCGACGACGGTGATCCCGGCAAGCTTGGCCATTAGATAACGCCGCTCGCCTTCAGATCAGCGATTTCGGCGACACTATAACCCGCCTCGATCAGCACCTGCGCGGTATCTGCCCCCAGCAACGGCCCGGCCCGGTTGGGCAAGCGTTCGCCATCCAGCCGGATCGGATTGGCGAGCACCCGCAATTCGGGTCTGTCGGGATGAGAAACCGTATCGAGCATCCCCGTCTCGCCAAGAAATGGGTTGTCGAGCGCGGCGTCGAGGGGATTAACGGCTGATACCGGCATATGGCCTTGCAGCACGTCCAGCCAATATGCGGTCGGTTGGTGCTGAAACACCGCATCGAGCACCGTTGTCAGCATGTCGCGATTGGCGAGCCGGGCAGCAGGCGTCGCAAAACGGGGATCGCTGGCAAGATCTGGGCGGTCGATCCTGCTGGTCAGGATTGTCCAGAATTTGGGGAGCTGGGCCATCACGAAAATCCAGCCATCGGCGGTACGGAACATCTGGCTTGGCGTGACCGAAGGATGGGCAGAGCGCGGGGCCCGCGGCGTGATATCGCCCTCATTCAAGTACCAGACGGCAGGATAGCTGGTCTGATGAACTGCCG
This sequence comes from Sphingomonas sp., assembly GCA_019747165.1. Taxonomy (GTDB): domain Bacteria; phylum Pseudomonadota; class Alphaproteobacteria; order Sphingomonadales; family Sphingomonadaceae; genus Sphingomonas. The sequence goes on from JAIERC010000457.1 coordinate 12,265, forward strand.
CAGACAGCAGATCGACATCGACATCGCGCCCCGTGCCGGTCCGCGCAGCTTCAATCAGTGCAGCGAGCAGACCAATCGCCATCATCGTGCCCGTCATGAAATCGACCATCGACAAACCGAAGCGCACCGGGGGCCCTTCCGGCTCGCCGGTCAGCGCCAGGAAGCCTGCCTCGGCCTGCATAAGATAATCATAGCCCGGCCATTTCGCGCGATCATTGTCGCGGCCATAAGCGGAAAGATGCGCGCAGACGATCGCCGGGTTGATCTCGGCCAGGGCGGCATAGGTCAGGCCCAGTTTGTCGGGCAGATCACCGCGCATGTTATTGGCGACGGCATGCGCATTTGTCGCCAGCCGCCGGAACACCGCCTGCCCGTCTGGCACCGTCAGGTCTAGGGTCAGCGATTTCTTGTTGAGGTTAAAGCTCTGGAAATAAAGGCTTTCCCCTTCGCGCAGAAAATGCGGACCGACGGCACGCGCGGTGTCACCCTGCTTGGGCGGTTCGATCTTGATGACCTCCGCCCCCAATTGCGCCAGGAACATCGTGCCATAAGGACCAGCGCCATATTGCTCGGCTGACAGGACACGATAACCGGTAAGGGGAAGGCGCAACGGATTGGTCATGCGGGATTCCGCTTAACCCATTGCTTAGAAATGATGATGCGCTGCATCTCGTTGGTGCCTTCACCAATGCACATTAGCATCGAATCGCGATAATAGCGCTCGATCTCATATTCCTTTGAATAAGCGTAGCCGCCGAAGATGCGCATGCCTTCTTCGGCATTCTTTACCGCTGCTTCGGACGCGAAAAACTTCGCCATGCCGGCTTCCATGTCGCAGCGTTCGCCGCGATCATAGGCTTCTGCCGCATCAAAGGTGAGCAGCCGCGCGGCGCGGGCGCGGGTGACCATTTCGCCGATCTTGAGCTGGATCGCCTGGTGTTCAGCGATCGGCTTGCCCATTGTTTCGCGAACCTGTGCGTAATTGGTCGCAAGCCGGAGCGCCCCCTCGGCAAGCCCCACACCGCGCGCCGCGACGTTGATGCGGCCAAGCTCGAGCCCGCCCGTCGCCTGGAAAAACCCCTGCCCTTCCCGCTCGCCGATCAGATTGGCCGCAGGCAGGCGATAATTGTCAAAGATCAGTTCGGCTGAGTCGATCGACTTGTAGCCGAGCTTTTCGAACTTCTTGCCAGTGGTGAAGCCTTCCTGCTTTGGCGCAATGAACAGGCTCATGCCTTTGTACCGCGGGTCCGCCTTGGGATCGGTCTTGACCAGCAGCGCAAAGCAACTGCCCTTGATGCCGTTCGAAATCCAGGTCTTGGTGCCGTTGATGACATAATCGTCACCGTCCCTGACTGCGGTCGTGCGGATCGCTTGCAGGTCGGTGCCGGCATTGGGCTCAGTGAGCGCCAGGCCACCGCGAATCTCGCCGCTGGCAAATTTGGGCAGCCAGAGCTGCTTCTGCGCCTCGGTGCCGAATTTTTCGACGGCGACCGCCATGATCAGGTGCGAATTGAAGATGCCGGTGATCGCCATCCAATAGGAAGATATCTGCGCGACGATCTTCGCATAGGTCGTGGCGGGCAGCCCCAGCCCGCCATATTGCTTGCCGATGGTGGCGCCGAACAGGCCCATCTCGACCATCTGATCGACCAGCTCGCCTGGCCAGATATCGTCATGATCATATTTCATCACGACGGGGCGGACCTCGCGCTCGATCCAACGATCGATTGCTTCAAGCAGGGCGGCTTCCTCGTCGATGTCGATCGGGGGGCGGATCATATCCAGGGCGGTGGCCATATGTGGTTCCTCAGTCATCGACGGGGCCAAAGCCCCGCTTCCAGATCAACATCGTGCGGCTGAACGTGCAGACGATATCGCCGTGCTGGTTCTTGCCGATCGTCTTGACGGTGACGATGCCCTGTTCGGGCCGCGAGCTTGATTCGCGTTTGTCCAGCACTTCGCTTTCGGCATAGAGCGTGTCGCCGGGAAAGAGCGGGTGCGTGAGGCGGATATTGTCCCAGCCGAGATTGGCGACGGCCTTCTGGCTCACGTCCGAGACGCTCATCCCCACCATCAGCGCGACGGTCAGGGGCGAGCAAACGAGCGGCTTGCCGAACTCGGTCTTCTTGGCGAATTCATAGTCGAAATGCGCCGGATGCGTATTCATTGTCAGCAGCGTGAACCACACATTGTCGGCATCGGTAATCGTCCGGCCCGGGCGATGCTCATAGATGTGGCCGACGATGAAATCCTCATAGGATCGCCCGTAATTCTCACGGAAGCGGCCGGGGGCCACCTCTGTCACGCCGTCACGCATTATGTAAGCTCCCTGGCTTTGGCCATGTTGATGATCCGGGCATAGCGGCGAATGATCGGCGCCTCCAGCATCCGGCCCTGATGGCGAATGGCGCGTTCACCTGCGGCTTCATAGGCGGCAAGCGCGGCCTGTGCCTCCTCGATCAATTCTCGCGAAGGGCGCATCGCTGTGTGGATCGCCGCCAGCTGCGCGGGGTGGATAGCCGCCTTGGCCTGAAAGCCCAGCGCATGCGCGCGCTGTGCCTCGTCTGCCAGCCCTGCCGGATCGTCCAGCACGATCCAGGGCACGTCGATTGCGGGCACGCCGGCCTCGGCACAGGCGAGAATGAACAAGCCGCGCGCGATCGCCAGCGGCTCCCAGGCCAACGCGACGCCGAGCTCGCCCGACAGATCGCCGCCGCCGAACATCATCGCGACCACGCCGGGTGCCTGGCCGATGGCATGCGCCAGCCGGATGCCGCGGGCGGTTTCGATCAAGGGGACCAAGGCGGCACCGGGCAAATGGCGACGCGCAATCGCGACGTCGTCGACCGATTCGACCTTGGGGAGCAGGATCAGATCGGGCAAGCTAGGCGCGGCGGCGAGCGCTTGCAGATCGGCCATGCCATCGTCCGTGGTAACGCCATTGATGCGGATGGCCACGCGCGGACCGATCGCGCCAACCGCCGATGCTCGCGCCTCCGCTTTGCTGTCGGCCGCCACGGCATCTTCAAGATCGATGCAGACCATATCGGCATCGCTTGCCAGCGCCTTGGCGAAGCGCGCAGGCGTCGAACCTGGCACGAACAACAGGCTTGTCAGCCCAATGGCCGCGCCAATAGATGATCGCCCCGTCATGAAATCAGATTTGTCCGGACAACTTTGCTGCGTCAAGTCGTAAAGTAGATTTCCCGCTGCTTAACTCGGTTTGACGACGCCAAGCCATGCCGTGACGAACAACAGCACATAGACCATGAGCACGAAAACACGGGTGCGATCCATCGTCCGCCGCAGCGGAATCTCAGTCGCGTCGGACGATCCTTCCGCAATCAACCGGCCAAGCTGCGGGCCGACCGGCTTGAACGCCCAATCAATGAGAATCGCGGCGGCAAAGATCAGCCCGAACAGCAACGCCTTCCACGCCAGCCACGGCACTGCGATCGGATGGCCGGTCAGCACCGATTCGAGGCCGAGCCAGACATAGAAGATGGTCAGTGCATATTTTAGCCATCCCTCGATCCGCCGGTCGCGTGCCGCACGCGGGGTCATATCGTGGCGATGCGCGTCCCAGACGAGCCATAGCCAGGCACCGCCAACCGCCCAGGCGATTGCGACCAGGGCTGGCGGCACATCCCACCAGCCACCTGCCGCGGACACGGACAATGACAGCGGCACCATCAGTGCCCAGGCAGTCCGCGGCCCCATATCGACCGCGACCAACAGCTTCAGCAGCGCGAGTCGCTGATCCAGCGAATAGGCCTGCCGTTTGCGGAAATGCTGGCCGAGCACGAACACGCCGACATCACCACCCAGCCACAACACGAACAGCAACAGATGCGAATAGACCAGGCTGCGATAGGCGAGCTCCCCCATTTCGGTACGATCCTTTCAATTTGACCCGGCTTGACATGTCCATTGATACATGAAAATTTGTCCGGACAAATAACAATCAACCAAGCACATTGCAGGGACCGCTCAATCAACGCTTTTAAGGGAAACCAGACGATGAAATGGAAGTTCGCGCTTACGACCGCAATTTCGGCAACCTTGTTCGCCGCACCGGCCTTTGCCCAGACACCCCGCGATTCGTCGGGCACAAGCGCTGAAACCGCCGCAGACGGGGAGATAAGCGTTACCGACATCGTCGTTACTGCCCAGCGCAGGAGCGAAAACATCCAGGACGTGCCAATTGCCATTTCGGCATTTTCCGCCGACCAGCTGCGCTCGGCTGGCGTTTTCAGCGCGCTTGACCTGGGCCAATTGGTGCCAAATCTGATTGCGCAGAACAACACCGGGCTGGGCTCCGCCAACGCCTATTATCTGCGCGGGCTTGGCAATACCGAATCGCTGGCAACCTTTGATCCGCCGGTTGGTACCTATGTTGATGACGTCTTCCTCTCGCGTCAAAGCGCCAACAATCTCGCCCTGTTTGACGTCGAAAGGGTCGAAGTACTGCGCGGCCCCCAGGGTACGCTATTTGGCCGGAACACGACGGGCGGCGCGATCAACGTGATCTTGCGCAAACCCGGTAAAGAATTCGGCGGCTATCTGGAAGGCGGGTACGGTGCCTATAACCGCAAACTTTTCCGTGGGTCAGTCGATCTCCCCGTCAACGATTCGTTTCAGGTCAAGGTTTCTGGCTATTGGCAGGATGACGACGGCTACACGATCAACAACATAACCGGCCAACGGCTTAACGACGATGACGGGTTTGGGGCAAGGCTGGGTCTTTATGGTGAGCTGTCGCCCAATGTACGCTGGAATGCGAGCTATGCTTTCATTCAGGCTGACGGCGAAAACATCCTGAACTTCGACTGCGATCCATCAAACCCTGCCAACTGTAATGGCCGTTTTTCAGCGACCGGTCTGAGCACGGTTCCGGGTGCTGCGAACTTTGCCGGCTTGGGCGTGCGCGGCCGCAAGGCCAATTTTGGGCTCGGCAACAAATCGGCGACCAATTTGGTCACGTCAAATTTAGAATTTGACGTTGCGCGCGATACTACGCTGTCCTTGATCACGGGCTTCGTCAATCAGACCCAACAATTTGCGATCGATTTCTTCGATGGGCGCGCGGGACCGACGGTCGCCGTGCCCAACCCACCAATTCGCGCTTTTGCTCGCGGCGGCTTTACCATTCTGAACGACTCGCGTTCGGATCAATTCACCCAGGAAGTAAAACTGAATGGCAAGCTAGGCGACAATTTGATCGATTACGTGGCAGGATTCTATTATCTTAAGGAAGAAAATCGAACCGATTTTGCTGACGTGTTCGGCGGATCATTGCTCCTTGGTGACCGTGTTCTCAACAACAATACCGAGGCATTTGCCGGTTATGTTCAGGCTGATCTGAATATCACCGACAAGCTAAAGCTAACCGCAGGCGTCCGGTATACTGACGAGACCAAAACGCTGAGCCTGTTCGATCAGCGGGCAATGTGCGGCGTGGCAACGCCACCGGCAAACTGCTTGTTCGATCCCAATTTCTTTGTCCCCGCCAATGGCACCACGGTACCAACACGCGTAGCCATTCCGCTTCGCCTTCAAACCGGGCAAACGACCCCGCGCTTTGCGATCAACTATAAGGTTAACGACGATATCTTGCTATACGCCAGTGCGACGCGTGGGTTCAAATCGGGCGGATGGAACGCGCGGGGGACCACTCCCTCGGGCGTGCTGCCGTTCGCGCCGGAAACCATCTGGAGCTATGAGGGCGGTATCAAATCCGAATTTTTCAACCGCAAGCTGCGGGCAAATATCACGGTCTATCACGCCGATGTCAGTGACCTTCAGGCTCCGGCGGGCATCATCAATCCGACCACCGGGGTATTGAGCTTTGTCACCAGAAACTTCGCCGATTATAAAAATACCGGCGTGGAGGCGGAATTTACGCTGGTGCCGACCCGGGGGCTGAACCTGTATGTCAATGTCGGATACCAAAATGATCATTATTCGATCAATAATAACGCACCGGCATTCGACCAGTTCGGCGTGCAGTCGGTCGCGGGCCAGCTTGCCGACTGCCGACGTCAGTTGGCTGCGGGACAAGTCCCGGTAACGCCAAACACGGCACCAGCGGGCACACCGGCTAACAATGCTCCCGCGTGCGGCGTGGGCATCGTGACCGCGCAGGGGACGATCGCGACACCGGTTCGGACGCCCGATTTCACGGTGGCGGTCGGGGGCAGTTATGATGCCCCAATCGGTCGATACTCGCTCACCCCATCCGTCAATGCCAATTATCATACGAATCAAGAGGTGCAGACCGCCAATCTGTCATTGCGCGCCGGGTCAATTACCGGGCCAAACGGCACCTTCCCGTCCAACCCCAATAGCGGCGCGCTCCTTTTGGGATCGTTCAGCCCAGCGGCATGGATAGTGAATGCCGGGCTGGCGCTAAATGCGCCCAACAAGCTTTGGCAATTGTCCGTGCAATGCGCCAATTGTTTTGATGTGGCATTCACGCAATCGGCTTTGTCGAATACGACCTATCTCAATCCCCCGCGTATGTGGACCGTCCGTGGGCGTGTGAACTTTTGACATCCCCAATCGGCAGACGCGAAGTGTTAACCGGGATAACGGGTGCGGCCTTGGCGGCCGCATCCGTTACCGAAGCAAAATCAACGGCTGCCGGACTTGATATCAGTCGGCTTGTCCGCACCGCCCTGTTTGTCAGCGACATTGATGTGGCGACATCATTTTACCGAGACCTTTTGGGACTCGACCAGCTATTTTATTCGGGCAAGTTTACCGGGCCGATCGCTGGGCAATTGTTGGGTATTCCGGCCGGGGCCACCACCATCGCCCGCATATTAAAGGTTGAAGGTCCACCATTTGGGATGATTGGGCTGTTTCAGGTCGTCGGCGGCAAATTGTCGCGCGTTCAGAAACGACGCGGATCAGTCAACATCGGGGAGAGCGTTCTCGTGTTTTACATGCCGTCGTTGGACCCGTTGGTCGACAGGCTAAGAGCCTCGCGCTGGGAAATTTTGTGCCCACCAACCAGCCTCGTCCCAGGATCACGCGAGATGAGCTTTTATGGCCCTGACGATGTGCTGATCAACGTGATCGAGCGCAATCATCAGGCCATTATATGACCGCCTTTCGTCCCATTCCCCGCCTGCGTGGCCGGGTCGAATATCGGCGGACCGACAGCGGCACGCTGTGGGGATTTGAGGACTGGTCAATCACGCGCGGTGCCGATGGCCTGCGGGTGATGGCCGCGCACTGCGAAATGACGCTGACCAGCGGGGACGGACCCAACCAGAATGTGGTGCGCGATTCAGTGCTGTCGGTGCATCCTGATTTTCATCCGCACGATGCCTTTGTCCGGATCATGCGCGACGGAGCAGTAACGGGAACAGGCTGGTTCCGCTTCACCGACAGCGAAGCAAGTTGCGAAAGCTGGACTCGTGACGAGGGCAGGATCAGCCAGTCGATGCCGATCGAACGACCGATCCGCGGCTTCGGCATCCACGCCGTGCAGGGCGATGGCTGGCTGGCGGCGACCTTTCCCTATCACAAGGGTGCCGGCCATCGGCAGTTTTTCGGCCGCAATCTGCTGCATTCGGTGCATCATCTTGGCGCGACCGGGCCGATGATCACGACCAGCGGATCGGGACTCGACTATGTTGGCCGCGAGACCATTACGGTGCCGGCTGGCACATTCGACTGCCACCATGTCGCCTTTGTCGGGCTGACCAATGCGCACCCGCCCTATGATATGTGGGTAAGCGCTGATGGCGATTTCCTCTATGTGCGCGGCGTCGTGTCCGGATACATGGACTCGACCTTCGAGCTCGCTGAGCTCAGCCGGGAGCATGGCGCATGAACGAATTCAAGAAGGGCTGGCGCGTCCTTGCGGCATCGCTGCTAGGCGTCGCCTGCGGGGCGTCGCCGCTGCCCTTCAACGTGTTACCGTTGGTGATGGGGCCGATCCACACCGAATATGGCTGGGATTTCGCTGCGATTGCAGGCGGCGTGACGATCTACGGCATCATCGCATCGCTGCTCGCGCCACTTTATGGATCAATGGCCGACCGGTTCGGCGTGCGCCCTGTCGCGATCGGATCACTGATCGGGTTCATCATCGTGTTTGCCGCCTTTTGGTTCGTGCCCGGCAGCTTGCCCGGCTGGTGGGCATTCTGGGCGGTCCTGGGGCTGATCGGGATTGGATCGACCCCGGTGACCTGGAGCCGTGCGGTGAGCATGTGGTTCGCCAAGAATCGCGGGCTGGCGCTGGGGATCATGCTGATCGGCACCTCGCTCGCCGCAATCATTGTGCCCAAAGTTGCCGTGGCAGCAATTGCCTATGGCGGGTGGCGACTGGCTTTTCCGATCGTCGCCCTGTTCCCGCTGCTGATCGCGCTCCCCGTCGCGTTGCTATGGTTCCGCGAGCCGCGCGCTGACGAGCGCCCCGCAGGGGTAATGGATTCGCAGGGCCAGTTGATCGGGTTCAGCCTACGCCGGGCCATGCAGGGGCACCGTTTCTGGGTACTGACCCTGTCGATCCTGCTGATCGCGCTCGCTTATGGCGGGGCGCACATCCATATGGCGCAGATCGTCGCGCTGCATGGCTT
>JAIERC010000131.1 GCA_019747165.1 Sphingomonas sp.
GAAGAGCCGCTGGTCCATCCGGGCATCGCGTTCGTGCTGCAATTCAACGCGCAAGGGTTTCCGGGGGTGAGCACCGCCAGCGGATCGGCCGAGGCCTGGCTGGGCGCGGTGCATGCCGAAACCGATTTGCGGCTCCATCAGCCCTTCCGGCTGGGGCAAGCGATCATAACGCAGGGACGCGTCGTGGCGCGGCGGCAGATCCGGTCGGGCGTCTACAATGTCGAACGTTACCGCATGGTCGACGATGCCGGTGCGCTGATCGCCGAGGTCGATTTCAACCTGATCATTCGCGGGGCCGCGCTAGGCGGGGGTGATGTCGATCTCGACCCGCCGCCGCCGCGCCCGCGGCCGCCCGAAGCAACCGAGCCCGAGGCGCGGATTGCGCTGTTCATCCCACGTCGGGCGCTCCACCATTATACCGCCGGTTCGGGCATCTACGCGCCGATCCACACCGATCGCCGCGTTGCGGTGCGCGCTGGTTTTGCCGACATCATCCTGCACGGCAGCGCGACCAAGTCGATCGCGCTGTCAGTGATCATCGCGCGCTACTTCGATGGCGATCCGACGCGGATCACCCGGCTCTACGGCCAGTTGCGCGCAGTGGTGCTGGCCGACACCAGCATTACCGTCGAGATACTGGCGCAGCGGCAGTCGGGCGACGAGACGCACGTGTTTTTCCGGGTACTCAATCAGGATAGCGACGCGGCGGTGGCGAACGGACTCATCATCGGGCGCACGGGGGGCAGGCCATGACAGCGATACGTTTCGACGACCGGGTGGTCGTCATCACTGGCGGCGGTGGCGGGCTTGGGCGATCCTATGCGCTTGAATTCGCCGCGCGCGGGGCGAAAGTGGTGGTCAACGATCTCGGCGCAGACATTCGTGGGGGCGGGCAGAGCGTGACATCGGCCGATTTGGTCGTGGCCGAGATCGAGGCGATGGGCGGCATGGCCGTCGCCAGCTATGATTCGGTCGAACAGGGCGACCGGATCATCGACACCGCTATCGCCGCCTTTGGCCGGGTTGATGTGCTGATCAACAATGCCGGCGTGCTGCGCGACCTGAGCTTCAAGAAGATGACCGACGACGATTGGGAGCGGGTTTACCGAGTCCATCTCTTCGGCGCGTTCAAGGTCACCAAGGCGGCCTGGACGCATATGCAGGCGCAGACTTACGGCCGCATCGTCAACACCGCCTCGGCAGCGGGCATTTACGGCAATTTTGGGCAGGCCAATTATTCGGCGGTCAAGCTTGGGCTCGTCGGCTTTACCAAGACGCTGGCGATCGAGGGGGCGGCCAAGAAGATCACCGTCAACGCCATTGCGCCGATCGCGGGGTCGCGTCTGCTGGAGACGATTTCGGCTCCCGAAATGGTTGAGGCGCTGAAGCCCGAATATGTGACGCCCCTGGTGGTGCGGCTGTGCGCCGAACATAACCGCGAGAGTGGATCGCTATTCGAACTCGCGGCAGGGTGGATGGCAAAGCTGCGCTGGGAACGAACGCGCGGCGTGTCGTTCGATCCTGCCACCGAAATCACTGCCGAGACCGTTGACGACGCCTGGGAACAGCTGTGCAGCTTCGACGAGACCGACCACCCGGCGACGGTGCGCGAGGCGTCAGTCCCGGTCATCGCCAATCTCAGCCGGGCTGGATAAGTTCATGCCAGTAAGGCGGCCATCTAAAGTCGGAGATCGGGGATGACGGAGCCCAGGGGTAAACGCGCCGCCGAACGCGAGATGCACTATGTCCAGGCCAATCGCGACCGCGTGCCGACCGTCGGCCCCGACGATCCAGCGACCATTGCCTCGCTGATCGATGCGCAGGTCGCGATCCGGCCCGATGCGGTCTCGCTCGTCACGCAGGATAGCCAAACGACCTGGCGCGAGTTTCAGAAGCTTGCCAACCGGGTGTCCAACCTGTTGCTGGCGCGTGGCGTGGCCAAGGGCGACGCGGTTGCGCTCAACATGGACAACAGTGTGCTGTTCCTGGCGTGCGTGGTCGGGATCAGCCGGATCGGTGCCGTCGTTGGGCTGATCAACACCAATCTGGTCGGCACACCGTTGATCCACTGCGTGGGGCAGATTGAAGCGCGGGTAAGCATGGTCGATGGCCGGGCACTGGCCGCGATCGCCGCCTGCGCCGATGATTATCGAAAGGCGCTGCCCGAGCGCGCCGAGGTCATCCATTTCGGCGTAAGCCAAACTCAGGCGCATGACTGGTTCATTGATGGCGACGCGTTACTGGCAAGCGCTTCGGACGATATCCCGGTGTGCGAACCGGTACTGGGCCGCGATTGGGCGCTGTACATCTTCACCTCGGGTACGACCGGCCTGCCCAAGGCAACGATCATCACCCACCAGAAATTCTATTATGGCGCGGCGGGCAATGCAGTGTTCGGCCTGCGCGCGCGCCCGCACGACCGGGTTTACAACTGCCTGCCGCTCTATCACGGCACCGGCCTGATGGTCGGCTGGGGCGGCTGCATCTTCGCTGGCTGCTCGATGTTCCTGCGGCCCAAATTCTCGGCATCGGCGCTGATCCGCGAGGCCAATGAATATCACTGCAACATCCTCGTCTATATCGGCGAGCTTTGCCGCTACCTGCTGAGCACGCCCGAGGACCCGCTCGATCGCAAGACGCGGATTACGCGCGCTGTTGGCAATGGGCTGCGCCCCGATATCTGGAAGCCCTTCAAGAAGCGCTTTGGTCTGCGGCGGATCACCGAATTCTGGGGCGCGAGCGAGGCCAATGGCGGCTTCATGAACGTCTTCAACAAGGACGAGACGATCGGGATGACCGGCGCGACGTGCCGCCTTGTGGACTATTCGACTGAGGATGCCACGGCAGTGCGGGGCGCGGACGGCTTCTTGAAACTGGTGCCGCCAGGCGAGCCGGGGTTGCTGCTGTTCGAGGTTAGCCCGACCAGCGCGACTTCCTTCGACGGGTATAAGAACAAGGAACAGTCGGAAACCAAGCTGATCCGCGATGCTTTTGAGAAGGGCGATTGCTGGTTCAACAGCGGCGATCTGCTCAAACAGGTCGATGTCGGCTTCGTTTTCGACATTCCGCATTACCAGTTCGTCGACCGCCTGGGCGATACCTATCGCTGGAAGGCGGAGAATGTGTCGACCAACGAGGTCGCCGAAGTGCTCTGCCAGTTCGACCAGATCGATGTCGCCTGTGTCTATGGCGTTGCGGTGCCGGGGACCGACGGCAAGGCGGGGATGGCGGCGGTGGCGCTGGCGGCAGACGCAGGGCCGCTCGATCTCGATCGCTTCGCGCACTATGTCGAGGGGACGCTAGCGCATTATGCCCGGCCCGTGTTCATCCGGGTGAGCGGGGGGCTGGAGCTGACCGGCACGCACAAGCTCGTCAAGACCCGGGTGGTCGAGGAAGGCTTTGATCCTGCCAAGGTCACCGAGCCGCTGTTCATGCTCGATCCGAAGACACGACGCTATGTGCCAGTTGATGCGGCGCGATTTGCCGAGATTATGGCGGGGCGTTCGGGCTACTGATGGGGCCTTGAAGGGCGCGACGGGTGTAAGGGAGAGACAATGACGGGGCCGTTGCAGGGATTTCGGGTGATCGAGTTGGGTGGCATTGGGCCCTCGCCTTATTGCGGAATGCTGCTCGGCGATCTCGGCGCCGATGTCATCCGCATCGAACGCGCGTCTGAACCGGGCGATACCCCAATCCGCAACGACCCGCACAGCCGCAACCGCCGCTCGATCGCGCTCAACCTGAAATCGCCCGATGCGATCGAGCTGGTGCTGAAGCTCTTGGAAAGCGCTGATGCCTGTACCGAGGGCTTTCGTCCCGGCGTGGCAGAGCGGCTGGGCTTCGGCCCGGATGTCGCGCTCGCCCGCAATCCCCGGCTGGTTTATGGGCGGATGACGGGCTGGGGGCAGGACGGCCCGCTGGCGCAGGCACCGGGGCATGACATCAACTATGTCGCGCTCACCGGCGCGCTCCACGCAATCGGCCCGGTCGGCGGCAAGCCGGTGGTGCCGCTCAACCTGCTTGGCGATTTTGGCGGCGGCGGGCTGTTCCTTGCGTTCGGCATTCTTGCCGCGCTGCTCGAGGCCAAGCAATCGGGCAAGGGGCAGGTGATCGACGCAGCGATGGTCGATGGCGTCTCGTCGCTGATGTCGGCCTTCACCTTCTACCGCGCAGTCGGGCTGTTTAATGACGACCGGCCGGGCACCGCACCGCTTGCTGGGGGCGCGCATTATTACGACACTTATGAAACGAGCGACGGCAAATATATCAGCATCGGGTCGCTTGAGCCCGAATTCTACAAGGCGCTGATCGAGGAACTGTCGCTTGACCCGGCGCTGTTCGCCGACGCCGTGTTCCGCCCGCGCGCGCAGGACGACCCGCGCTGGCCCGAGCTCAAGGCGATCGTTGCCGCCAAATTCCGGGAGAAGACCCGCGACGAATGGTGCGCGCAGCTGGAGGGTGGGCAAGTCTGCTTCGCGCCGGTGCTGACGCATGACGAGGCACAGCACCACCCCCATAATGTCGCGCGCGGGGTCTATGTCGATGTCGGCGTCCATCGCCAGAACGCACCTGCGCCGCGCTTCAGCCGGACACCGCCCGCGCAGCCCCGGCCACCGCGCCACAAGGGCGAGGATAATCGCGCGGTGCTCGCCGAACTCGGCATCGATGATACGGCTTTCGACCGACTGGTCGCGGCGAAGATCGTGACATGAAACGCATTACAACAGGGGCAGACAGAACATGGCGTTGAAGACCCGCTTCACCGAAGCCTTCGGCATCGAACACCCAATCGTCCAGGGCGGCATGCAATGGGTGGGCAAGGCTGAGCTGGTCGCCGCCGTCGCCAATGCCGGTGCGCTCGGGCTGATCACCGCGCTGACCCAGCCGACACCCGAGGCGCTGACCAAGGAGATCGCCCGGACGCGCGACATGACCGACAAGCCGTTCGGCGTGAACCTGACGATCCTGCCGACCATCACCCCGCCGCCTTATGCCGAATATCGCCAGGCGATCATCGAGGCGGGAATCACCATCGTCGAGACGGCGGGCTATAAGCCGCAGGAGCATGTCGATCATTTCAAGCAGCATGGCATCAAGGTGCTGCACAAATGCACCGCCGTTCGCCACGCGCTTTCGGCTGAACGGATGGGGGTGGACGCCATCTCGATCGACGGGTTCGAATGCGCCGGGCATCCGGGCGAGGATGATGTGCCCGGGCTGGTGCTGATCCCGGCGGCGGCGAACAAGGTGAAGATCCCGATGGTGGCCTCGGGCGGCTTTGGTGACGGGCGCGGGCTGATTGCGGCGCTGGCATTGGGCGCGGACGGCATCAACATGGGCACGCGCTTCTGCGTGACACAGGAAGCGCCGATCCATGAAAGTTTCAAGCGCCAGATGGTCGCCAATGACGAGCGCCAGACCGACATCATCTTCCGCACGCTGCACAATTCGGCGCGGGTGATGCGCAATGAGATCAGCCAGCAGGTTATCGCCATCGAACGGGCCGGGGGCGCGACATTCGATGATGTCCGTCCGCTGGTGGCGGGGGTGCGCGGCCAGAATGCGATGGCCAATGGCGATGTCGATGGCGGCATCTGGTCGGCCGGGATGGTGCAGGGCCTGATCGACGACATCCCGACGGTGAAGGAGCTGATCGACCGTATCATGGCGGAGGCAGAGGCAATCATTGCCGCGCGGCTGACCGGCATGATGCACGGCTGAGCTGCTTCCAATAGAAAGCGTGAATGACGATGGCGGATTATCGATCACCCTGGCGCGACCAAGAACTCGACCTGTTCCGCGATTCGCTGTTGCGCTTCATCGAGCGCGAGGTGACGCCCAACGAGCAACGCTGGCGCGCGCAAAAACATGTCGACCGCGATTTCTGGCGGCTGGCCGGGGAGGCGGGGTTTCTCTGTACCGATATCCCCGAGGCTTATGGCGGGATGGGCGCCGACTTCCGCTATGAAGTGGTGCTGTCGGAGGAGCTGACCAAGGCCAACAGTACCTCCTGGGGCCGCGCCGTCCACAGCATCCTCGCCAATTACATCGCCCGCCACGGCACCGAGGATCAGAAGCAGCGCTATCTGCCCGCGATGGCGCGCGGCGAGATGATCGGCGCAATCGCGATGACCGAGCCAGCGGCGGGATCGGACCTGCAATCGATCCAGACCCGCGCGATCAAGGATGGCGATGACTATGTCATCACCGGCAGCAAGACCTTCATCACCAATGGCTATAGCGCCGATCTGGTCGGGCTGGTGTGCAAGACCGATCCCAGCCTGCGTGCCAAGGGCATGTCGATCATTCTGGTCGAGACCAAGGATCTGCCGGGTTTCGCGGTCGGCAAGCTGCTCAACAAGATGGGGATGAAGGGGCAGGAAGCGGCCGAGCTGTTCTTTGATGGCGCGCGGGTGCCGCAATCGCAGCTACTCGGCACCGAGGAGGGCAAGGGCTTTTTCCAGCTGATGGCCGATCTGCCCTATGAACGCACGATGATCATGGTCCGCGCGCAGGCAGCGATCGAGGCGGCGCTGGAGATGACCGTCACGCATTGCCGTGACCGCGAGCTGTTCTCGCAAAAGCTGATCGAGATGCAGAACACCCGCTTCAAGCTCGCCGAGGTCAAGACGATTGCGACGATCGGGCGGGTGTTTCTCGATCACTGCATCGCGCAATTGCACGCGGGCGATCTCGATGCAGTGACGGCGGCGATTGGCAAATTGTGGCTGGCCAATATGCAGAACGAGGTGGTTGCGGAGTGCCTGCAGCTATACGGCGGCTATGGCTATATCATGGAGAGCCCGATCGCCGATGCCTATGTCGATGCGCGGGTGCAGACCATCTATGGCGGATCGAACGAGGTGATGAAGGAGGTTATCGCGCGCAGCCTGTGATGGCGCGGCGAGCGGAGGAAACGTTATGACGATGCTGGTGGCGCGCGAAGATGATGACGGGCTGTGCTGGCTGACGCTCAACCGGCCTGACAAGCTCAATGCGCTGACGGTCGAGCTGTTTCGCGAATTGCGCGGCCATGTCGAGGCGCTGAAAAAGGACGATAGCGTCGGCTGCGTCGTGCTGCGCGGGGCGGGGAAATGCTTTTCCGCCGGGCATGATCTGAACGACATATTGGCCGAGCAGCCCCCCTCGCGCGGGTGGCATTCGGAGACGCTCAGGCTGATGGAAAAGCTGCCCCAGCCGGTGATCGCGGCGGTGCATGGCCATTGCTATACCGGCGGGCTGGAGGTGGCGCTCGCCGCCGATTTCATCCTGGCGAGCGACACGGCGCGCTTTGCCGACACCCATGCCAAATGGGCGTTCACGCCGATCTGGGGGATGAGCCAGCGCCTGCCGCGCCGCGTCGGCACCGCGACTGCCAAGCGGCTAATGTTTACGGCAGAGACGGTGGGGGCCGAGGAAGCGCTGGGGATGCGGCTGTGCGAGGCGGTGTTCCCCGATGCCAGCTTCTTCGCGGAGGTTGAGGCGTTCGCGCGGCGCATCCTCGCCAATTCGCCGTTCAGCCACGCGGCCAACAAGCGCCTAATCGAGGCGACCGACATGGACCCGCTCGACGCCGGGCTGCAATGGGAGATCATGGAGACCGAAGGGGTCGGCCCGGATGTGAAGGCGCGGCTGGCGGGATTCGGGAAGAAATAGGTAACGAAAGCGTCTGTCTTTCAGAAACAGCTCCGTTCGCCCTGAGCGAAGTCGAAGGGCAAGCGCAGCGCATAGGCTTCGACTGCGCTCAGCCCGAACGGATGTTGGGATTTGCGTTGTTTCATCTCAAACCCGCTTGCCACCGTCGATGCGGATGCATTCGGCGTTGATATAGTCATTTTCGATGATGAACTGCGTCAGATGCGCGACTTCCTCTGCCGTGCCGAAGCGCTTCGGATAGAGCACATGCGCCAGTGATTGTGCGGCGCGGCGTTCGGCATCGGCGTACTTGGCAGGGTCGTCACCCATCGTCATCGGGGTCAGGATCAGGCCGGGCACGATCGTGTTGACGCGTATCCCGAACGGCGCGAGATCGCGGGCAAGCGGTAATGTCATGCCGGTGATCGCCGCCTTGGATGCGCTATAGCCCACCGTACCCGCCGGCCCCTGATAGGCGGCGACCGACGAGACGTTGATGATGATGCCGCGATTGTCGTCCGCATCGAGCGGGGCATTGTGGCGCATCTGGTCTGCGCACAGCCGCGCGACGTTGAAGCTGCCAGTCAGGTTGATGTCGATGTTGCGGGTGAAGGCACGCATCGGCATCGGTCCGTCATCGCCGATGGTGCGCTTCAGCGACACGATACCGGCGAAGTTGCAGCAGATATGGATATCGCCGAACCGAGTGGCGGTTGCCTCGATCGCGGCGGCGACATCGGCTTCGCCGGTGACGTCGGTTTCATGAAAGACCGCCCCGTCGCCCAGGTTGCGCGCCAACGTGGAGCCCAGGTCCGCGTTGCGATCGAGGATCGCCATCGCCACCCCTTGCCGGTGGAGCCGCTGCGCAACCGCCCGGCCCATGCCCGATGCGCCGCCGGTGATGATCGCCGTCTTGCCCGCAAGTTCCATCAGGGCTCGCCGATCAGGCAGCGGCCATTGTTGATCACCACCACGCCACGCTCTTCGGCCGATGCGCGAAAGGATATCGTGTCGCCATCGCGCCACATCTCGACCACGAGGGTCTCGCCGGGGAAGACGGGGGCCGAGAAGCGGACGTCGAACTGGCGGATCAGCTCGGGGTGGTAATCGCACAACGTCTTGACGATGGCGTGGCAGCAGATGCCGTAAGTACATAGTCCGTGTAGGATCGGCCGATCGAACCCCGCGGCGCGCGCCGCTTCCGGGTCGGCGTGGAGGATGTTGCGGTCCCCCAGCAGCCGGTAGAAGAGCGGCTGGACCGGCGTGGTGGGCATCACGCAGCGATGATCGGGCGCGCGGTCGGGCAGGGGGTGGGGCGCGGGCGCGGTGCCGCTGTCGCCGCTTGTGGCGCTGAAGCCGCCATCGCCGCGCGCGAAATGCGTCGTCTCCAGCGTGCAGAGCGGCTCGTTGGTATCGGCCAGCCGGATCGCGATTTCGGAGACGATGATCGCGCCCTTGCCCGCGCCCTTGTCATACACGCCCTTGGTGCGGGTGTTGACCAGCAGGCCGGCGCTGACCGGCAATGGGCGGTGCAGCGTCAGTTTCTGCTCGCCGTGCAGGATCAGCGCGTAGTTGACGCCGAGCGTGCGGATATCACGCGCGCCCGATGCGATGACGGTGGCGAGCGTCGGCAAGGCGACGAGGTTCTTTTCATAAACGAACGCCAGTTCCTCCGCGTCGAGCGGATCGCGCGCCATGCCGACCGAGAGCGCGTAGAGCATCGTCTTGGCATCATCATAGGCATAAGGCAGGTCGTCATCATGCGCGGCCATGGCGGCGGTGTAATCTATCGGCATGTCGCGACGCTCCGGGTCATCCATGCAGCCCGAAAACATTGACGCTGCACACGTTCATCGATGGCTCGCCGCCCAGATTGTGGGTGAGGCCGAGCGACGGGCTGGCCAATTGTCGGCTGCCCGCGCGGCCGAGCAGCTGCAGATACACCTCATACATCATCCTGAGGCCACTCGCGCCGATGGGGTGGCCGAAGCATTTCAGCCCACCATCGATCTGGCAGGGATTGGCCCCGCCGGCATCGAACCGCCCGTCGAGCACGTCGCGCACCGCGCCGCCCTCGGCCGAGATGAACAGATCCTCCATCGCCACCAGTTCGGTGACGGAGAAACAGTCATGCACCTCCATCAGGTCGATCTGCGCGCCGGGGTTGGTCACGCCCGCTTCGGCATAGGCGTTGCGCGCGGCGATACGGGTGGTGTGGAAATAGCTGCCGTCCCAGCCATTGCTCTGCGATTCAAAGCCGTTGGAGACGCTGAGCTGCATCGCCTTGATCGCGACCAGATCGGTCTTGCCGAGCGCGCGGGCAATGTCGGGCGTGGTGACGATCGCCGCCGCTGACCCGTCCGAGACGCCGCAGCAATCATAGAGTCCCAGGGGTTGGGCGATCATCCCCGCCGCCAGCACTTGCTCGATCGTCACTGCTTTGCGCAGATGCGCCTTGGGATTGGCGACCCCGTTGGCGTGGCTCTTGACCGAAACATGCGCCATCGCGCGCTTGAGATCGGCGGCATCGACGCCGTGCTTGGCGCAATAGGCAGTGGCGAGCTGCGCGAAATTCCCGGCGTTCGAGCCGCTCGGCGCCCACATCGGCGCAAGGCCGCCGGGGTAGCGCGGCGGCAAGCCACCAAAGCCCACGTCCTTGAGTTTCTCAACCCCGATTGCGAGCGCGATATCGACCGCGCCACTCGCCACTGCATAAGCAGCACCGCGCAATGCCTCGGAGCCGCCTGCGCAGAAATTCTCGACGCGAGTGACGGCGATGTTGGGCAGGCGCAGCGCCACCGAGAGCGGCGCGCCACCCTTGCCCATGCCGACCATGTCGTCATGATGCGCAAACCAGGCCGCGCCGATATCCTTCTTCTCGATCCCCGCGTCGGTGATCGCCTCAGTGAAGCTCTCGACCAGCAAATCCTCCGCGCTGCAGTCCCAGCGTTCGCCGAAGCGCGAGCAGCCCGCGCCGAGGATGACAACCTTGTCCTTGATGCCCGTTGCCATTGATCAGTTCCCGTCCGGCTGGAGCAAAGTCGCTTTCCAGAAATAGCGCGTGTAATCGCGCGGGGCGTCGACGTCCTTGATCCGGAACACCATCCGTACCGCCATCCCGGTCTGGACATCGGCGCCGAGCACGTCGGCGATATCCATCATCAGCCGTCCGCCTTCAGGGAAAGTGATCATCCCGTAATAGTTGGGCGGATCGGGGGTCAGTGCCATTCGGTCGGCGGACCAGGAGAGGATTTGTCCCTGCCGGTCCGCGAATTTATAGGGCTCCAGCGCGTCGATAGCGTGCCCGGTCTCGCCGAGCGCAATGCGACTGGCGGGGAACTGGACCTCGCCCGTCTCGCGGTGGCGGCCGCCGACAAAGCCGAGCAGCATGGCCCGGTTGCGATAGAGGCCCGACAGCGAGGTGCGCGTGTCGCGCTCCGCCTTTGGCCCCTTGTCCCAGTCGATCAGGTCGCGGGTGGTGAGGTAGCGCAGATAATTTTGTTCGAGCACGCCGCCTGCCAGTTGATCGGCAAAGCGGCGCGCGGGGCGGAACCCGGCAATGGCGTCGGTGACTTCAAGGATGAACGCCTCACACCCCTGGCCGAAATCGACGACGAGGATTTTCTCGCCCGGCTGCGCGGTCTCCAGCGAGGCGGCGAGCAGCATCAGCGCGTTGGCGGTGCCGAGATCGCCGATGGCGAGGCTGTGATCGTCAACGACGGTCGCGCCTGACAGCCCGGCCTTGGCGGCGAGCGTGGCCGCTAGGCCCCGGAACGGACACGGCAGAATCAGCTTTACGATCTGGTCGGCAGCAATCCCGGCATCCCGCAGCACGGCGGCGATCGCACGGGGAACGAACTCGCCATAGCCCTCCTCGCGCGCCCAGCGTTCTTCCCAGAGATACTCATACTCCGCCCCCGCCGCGCGGAAGCGATCGACGAAATCGATCGTCAGGCTGTGCCGACCGATCAGCCGGGCGATGACCGGGCCGGTGCCGACCGTGATACAGGCCGCACCGTCGCCATAGGCCAGCTCCTGCGCGCTGGCGGCGCGGGCCTTGCGCTTTTCCGATGCGACGACCAGCGATGTCCCACCGCGCGCCGCCGCGCTGTCGATCGCCTGCAGCAGCGCGGTGGTCCCGGCGCGGCGGGTGCCGGTCTGGTCGCTGGCGCTGATCTCTTCACCCAATGTCAGCGCGGCGGCGACGATCCCGGCGTTCAGCCGATCGATGAACACGGGGGTGGTCGAGGCGAAGTGCAGCCCGCCGATGTGCGCGCGGTCATCGCCGGGGCCGAGACAGGCGCGCGCCGCCTCGACCGCCATCGTCACCGTATCCTCATCCCACCCGGCAAGCGCGCGTGTGCCCTTGCCATTTGCCTTTAGCCCCGGCGCGAGCCAGGCCTGCGCCTCAGCCACGGTCTTGCGGCACAGGCGACGGCGCGGGAGATAGGTCCCATAGCCCGTAATTCCGACGTCTGGCATCAGGCTGTATCCCGTCCCCAATAATCCTGCCGCAGCACGCCTTTCAGCAATTTGCCTGCATCCGATCGCGGCATGATATCGATGAAATCGACCGAACGCGGGCATTTGACAGCCGAAATCCGCGCGCGGCAATGGGCGATCAGGTCATCCCTCAGGGCTTCCGACGCCAGCACTCCTGCGCGGAGCTCGATAACTGCTTTCACCTCCTCGCCAAAATCGCGGTTGGGCACGCCGATGACGGCGACATCGGCGACGGCGGGGTGGCTGCGCAGTGCCTCCTCGGCTTCAGCCGGGTAGATGTTCACACCGCCCGAATTGATGACGAAGCTCTTGCGATCGACCAGATAGAGATAACCCTCCTCATCGACCCGCCCGATATCGCCGAGCGTCACCCAACCCTCAGGATGCGTTGCCGCCTCGAGCTTCTCGGGCGCGTTGTGATAAGCGAATCGCGGGCCATTGCCGAAATAGACATCCCCGACCGCGCCGACCGGCAGCTCAGCGCCGTCCTCCCCGACGATATGCAGCTCGCCCATGATCGCGCGGCCGACCGATCCGGGGTGCGTCAGCCATTCTTCGCTGTCGATATAGGTCGCGCCGATGCCTTCGGTGCCGCCATAATATTCGGTCACGATCGGCCCGAACCAGTCGATCGCCGCCTGTTTCAGATCGATTGGACAGGGGGCCGCAGCATGGATCACGCGGCGCAGGCTCGATACGTTATATTGTGCGCGCACCGCGTCGGGCAGGTCGAGCAAGCGGCGCAGCATGGTCGGCACCAATTGGACGTGCGTAACCCGGTATCGGTCGATTGCGGCGAGCAGGGGTTCGGCCTCAAACTTGGCGAGCGCAATCACGCTGCCGCCGAGCCGGTTGACCGCCAGGACCGCGCGCAAAGGTGCTGCATGATAGAGCGGGGCGGGCGAGAGATAGACGGTGTGCTCGTCCATCACATGCCGCTCGCGATAGATGGCCGCGAGTGGTTCCTCTCCGAAACGGACGGTACCGATTGCTTTCTTGATGCCCTTGGGCCGCCCGGTCGTGCCCGACGAATAGAGCATCGCCGATCCTTCCAGCGCATCGGGTGCCGGGGTGGCAGGATAGTCAGCGATCACATCGCGCCACGCCGCAAAACCGTCCTGCGGCGCGTCCACCGTCAGCCAGTGTCGGACCGTCCCCAGTCCCGCACGAACCGATCGCCAAAGATCAATGAACCGGTCGCTGGTGGCAATGAGCTGTGCGCTTGAATCGCTGGCCATGTATGCCGCTTCGTCCGGCATCAGGTGGGTGGGAATCAGCGTATAGTAGAGCCCGGATCGCTGCGCCGCCCAGACGAGTGCGATAAGCGCCGCCCGGTTCTCGATCATCATTGCGACATGGTCTCCGTGCCGCAGCCCCAGCGCGTGGAATGCATGGCCGGTACGGCAGGAAAGATCCTCCAGCGCGCGGTAGCTCAACGCGTCGCCACCAATTAGGTGGAACGCGACTTTATCGGAGTCGGTAATCGCTCGGCTGATCGCATTCATGCGGGCGTGCTTTCGCACCTCATCGCCTTGGCCAGCGCGTGGATGGCGTCGCCCATATGCCGCTGGCTGACATCGGCCTGCGGGGTGAAGGCGAAGGAGCCGTGATAGGTGCCGGGATAGCAATGCAATTCCGTAGTGACACCCGCTTGCATCAGCCGTCGGGCATAATCGATCCCCTCGTCGCGCAGCAGGTCATGTTCCTCGACCGAGATAAACGCCGGGGGCAGGCCCGACAGATCAGCGGCGCGCGCGGGGGAGGCATGGCCGGGGACGTCACCGGTTATGTTTGAGAGATAGCTTTGCCATGATCGCTGCGAAAGATCGCGATTCCACACGCGCGGATCGGTCGTCGCCAGCGCCGAGGGCGTTTCCAGGCGGTTGTCGATCACCGGGATCATCAGCAGCTGAAAGCGGATTGGGGGTAGTCCCTGATCGCGCGCCCGCAGCGCCAGCGCCGCCGCGATGCAGCCGCCCGCGCTGGCCCCGCCGACCGCGAGACGCCCGGCATCCAGCCCCAATGCGCTGGCCTGCTCCTGCGCCCACACGAGCATCGCCACCGCATCGTCGATCGCGGCGGGATAGGGGTGTTCTGGGATCAGCCGGTAATTGACCGACAGCACCGCGCAGCCCGATCGATTGGCGATGTCGAGGCACATCGGATCGCCGTTCGACAGCCGCCCCATGAAAAAGCCGCCGCCGTGGAACCACAGCATCACCGGCAGCGGATCTCTTTCTTTGCGTTCGGTCGGGCGATAGAGTTGGCCGGTGACCGCGCGGTCGCGGGTGTTGACCGATACCCGCTCGAACAGCGCAGGATCGACCAGCGGCCCTATCTTTGCGAGCATTGCATCCATGCCATCCCGCGCCTGTTCGAAGGACTGGTCGGCAAACCGCCCGGCGCGCGATTGCTCGAGCGCCGCCCGCAGTTCGGGGTCGATGGCGTTGATGTCGATCATGTGCCCTGCTCAACCGGCACGTCATAGATCGCCGGGCCGGCATCGCGGCCATGCGCCATCCAGCGCGCGCCCTTCATGTCGTCGATCGCATCGAGTTGCGCGATGACGTCTTCGACGCTGATGTCGTGCCGCGCGTCAAAGGATTTGCCAAAGCCTTGCATCGCCTCCACCCGCGCGAAATTGCCGCCCATCGCCGAATAGACCCGGCCATTGTGGCGGCATTGGTTGCTCGCCAGATAGGTGACCATCGGCTCGACCACCTCGGGCCGCCAGGTCCAGCCCGATCGCCCTTCGAACAGATGCGCCGACATCCGCGTCTTGGCAGCAGGTGACACCACATTGACCTTGATGCCGAGCGGTTCGCCTTCATGCGCCAGGCTCTTGGCGAGCCCGATGATGCCGGCCTTGGCAGCGCAATAGGGTGCAACCTCGTGCACGCCCCACATCCCCGCCGCCGACGCGGTCATCACCACCCGACCATATTGCTTGGCCTTCATGATCGGCCAGGCAGCGTGGACCACACTGATCGTGCCGAACAGATGGACGTCGATCACTGCCCTGAAATCGTCGAGCGTCAGCGCGTCGAACGCCCCGGACCGGCCATTGCCCGCGTTGCAAATGACCGCATCGACGGTGCCATAGGTTTCAAGCACCTGCGTCACGATGCCTCGGGCGGATGCCGCATCGCCCACGCTGCCGACATTGGCGACCGCCTCGCCGCCCTTGGCGCGGATTGCGTCGACCACCGCCTGCGCCACCGATGCATCGGCGCCGAAACCGTTCAGGCTGCCGCCGAGATCATTGACCACCACCTGGGCCCCGCGAGCGGCCAGCGCCATCGCATAGGCGCGACCGATGCCGACCCCGGCCCCCGTCACGATCGCGACCTGACCCTCGAAGCTGACGTCCTGCATCACTTGGCCTTTGCAAAGCGCGGGTTCTTCGCCGCGAACCCTGAATCGCGCAGGAAGGTCGGATCGGCGCGGATGCCGTACAGCTCCATATTGTGGCTGTGCGACAATTGGTGGAGCGCGAAGCTGGTCTTCATCGCATTGACGCGGCCCTGATTGTCTTGCGCGGTGTTTACCGCTTCCTTGAG
The DNA here is from genome assembly GCA_019747165.1 of Sphingomonas sp. Taxonomy (GTDB): domain Bacteria; phylum Pseudomonadota; class Alphaproteobacteria; order Sphingomonadales; family Sphingomonadaceae; genus Sphingomonas. Next base: position 15,699 of record JAIERC010000131.1, read on the forward strand.
CAGCTTCAGCGCGAACATCGGTTTGCTCGCGATCCGCACCGCGAGCGCGAGCGTGGCGGCCTGCAGATCGGCGAGCGGGACGACATGGTTGACCATGCCCAGCCGGTGCGCCTCCGCCGCGCTGAAGGTTTCGGCGGTGAACAGGAATTCCTTGGCCTTGCGCACCCCCAGCTCCCAGGGGTGATTGAAAAATTCTGCGCCGCAAATGCCCATATTGACGGTGTTGTCGCAGAATTCGGCATTGTCGGCGGCCATGATGATGTCGCACGGCCACACCAGCATCAGCCCGCCGGCGATGCACTTGCCCTGTACCTCGGCGATGGTCGGCTTGGCGAAATTGCGCCAGCGCTCGCTGAAGCCGAGATAGACTTCCTTTTCGAAGCCCATATGACCCTCGGCCCCTTCGCAGGCATAGCCGCACCACAGGCCGACCGAGTCGAAATCGGCCATATTGCCCAGCCGGTCGTCCTCGCTCAGATCATGCCCAGCCGAAAAATGCGGGCCATTCGCGGCGAGGATCACGACTTTCACCGCGTCGTCCTCCGCTGCAAGGCGGAAGGCGCCGTCGAGTTCGTAAAGCAGCCGCGTATTCTGCGCATTGCGCTTGTCGGGGCGGTTGAGCGCGATGCGCACGACGCCGGGCGCGGGCGTTTCATAAGCAATGGTGTCGAAATCGGTCATGCGGGGTTTCCTGTTGCGGCATTACTGCGCCGGTCGACGCCGATCTGGACAAAGGCGATCTTTGTATTCTCAAGCGCGCGCCAGGCGTGCCGCGTGCCGTTCTGGACGACGACATCACCCGCTTCCATGATGACGGTTGCGCCATCGTCGAGCTCAAGCTCGATCCGGCCCGACAGGACGATGCCGTAATCGACCGTATCGGTAGTGTGCATGCCGAAATGTTCGGGTTCCAGCGCTTCGAGCGTGCCGGGCAGGTCGCGCTGGACGGTGGCGATTTCTTCCGCCGTCCACAAATCGCCTTCAAACGGCAGCGTCACCTCTTCGGGGCGATATTCGATGATCCGGCAGCGGCTTTCGCCCGTGCGCGGGAAGACCGAGGTCCAGCGTGGGTCGCGCGAGGGTTCGTGAGCGGGGTCGGGCACGGGCAGCGTATCGCCCGGAAAGGTCGCCCACACCTCATTCCACTGCATCGCGGTCACTTCGACGACATGGGTCGGCTCGGCGACCGATATGAAGATCGCTTTGCCTGCTGCGTCATGGCCGGTGACGATACGCTTCATGCTGCTGCTCCTGTTGGCAGATGATCAGGCTTTATCTTCGGTCGCGACCGAGGGATGGCTGATATAGCCTGAATATCCCGCGGACATGATGTGCCAGTCGGCACTGGTCGTTGCCAGTACGGCGGTCAGTTCGGCAGCCAGGTCGGCGCGGTCGCGGTGCGTCTGGCAAGTGCCGAGCATCCGGCCCGGTGCGGCGACAAGATCGGCAAGTGGCGCAAGACTTTCGGCGATCATGCGCGTTGGCTGGGCATGGTTGACCGGTGCGATCATAAACAGGCGCAGCAAATCGGGCGCGAGCGGATGGAAGAAAGCGACGAAGGAAATCGTCGTCACTTGAGCAGCAATCGCATCGACCAGATCGATCGCGACGGCACCCTTGCCGCTTTCGACCGGGCACAGGATCGACAGGATGGTGACATCGCGCGTGTCCGAGGCAGCATGGACATCGGCGTCGAACAGCTTTTCCCGTACCGTCGCGATCGGTCGCGCTTCAGGGTCGGAGCGGAAAATGTTGTGGAGCATGTCGCTCGCCGGACGCGCGCCGATCCAGAACAGGCGCGCGCCCAGGCGCCGCGTTCCCTTGTACATCGCACGCAATCCCGTGCGGAATTCGTCGGTGGTCAAATGATCGCGAAAGCCCTGGTTGGTCAGATACAGCTCGGTCGATTCGAGCGCGACCGACCCCGGATAGACCCGCTCGCCGATTACCGCCGACAGCGCCGATGGACGAAACACATAGGTCGCGACGCTGGGCGTGGCGCGGCTAGTGCCATCGGCGCAGAGCTGCAACGCCGTCAGCGTTTCCTCGCGCGTTACCTCATTCGGCAGATAGGTTTCGGCGTAGAGGAAAAAGGCTTCCGCCGCGATTTTGTCCCGATCGATCGTCACCGCCGGTCAGCTGACATCGGGCGTGTGCTGTGACACGTCATAATGGCAGCGCCAGTCGCCGCTGTCGGGATCGCGCTTCATTACCATCACGAAGCGTGATGCGTCGCGGCTTGGCGCGCTGCCGTCGCGCGGGGTGACATCGACCCAGGCCGAGCCGGTCACGACCGCGAGATCGTCACTCAGCATATCGACATCGGTGACTTCATGGCCGCAATCCATTTCGGCATAGCTGGGGAAAGACCCAATCATCGCGCCAATGGCTTTGTTGCCCTGCACGCGGGGCAAATTGGCGAGCATCAGCCGGGCATCATCGGTGTAGAGCGCGGCCATGGCGGCGGCATCGCCGCGCGGAAAAACCTCATACCAATGGCGCACATAATCGCGCAGCGCCTGTTGGGGGTCCGCCATCATCATCCTTTCCTGTCTTCAGGCCTTAAGCTGGCCTGTTATACCGCCCGAAATGGCAGATTTTGCTTGGTTTCCGCCCGATCCACCGCGCTACTGTAAGATAGGATCGAAGTTTACTACAGAGAAAAAATATATACCCTGCATAGGGTATTCGTCAATCTAAAGGGGAGCGAGAGGCGTGCAGCAGAGCGAGAGTTTTCAAAACTACATGCGCGCGCGCGATGCGGAAAAGGATATCCGCGAGAAGTTTTCCCAGACGCTGGAACATGTCCGGCTGTCGATCGCCTCGTTCGACAATCGCTATCCGCTGGGCGACGACATCACCGTCACGTCAGTCGATGCCGCGGGCGTGCCCGCCGAATGGGTAGTGCCCGCCAATGCCCGCGCCGAGCGGGTCATCCTCTACATTCACGGCGGTTGCTATATTTCCGGATCGCCGACCACGGTGCGCGAATGCGCGTCGCGGATCGGGCGGGCGGCGGACGCGCGGGTGCTCAATATCGATTACCGGCTGGCGCCCGAACACCCCTTTCCCGCCGCGCTCGACGATACGCTGACCGCCTATCGCTGGTTGCTGGCCCAAGGTTATGAGGCGAAGAACATCGTGCTGGCGGGCGAGTCGGCGGGCGGTGGATTGACGATCGCTGCGCTGATGAAGATTCGCGATGATGGTGACTTGCCAATGCCCGCGCTTGGCGTGCCGATCTCGCCCTGGATCGACATGACGATGGATCACAAAACACTGACCACCAATGTCGGCCGCGACATTGCCAGCACCACGCCATTGTTCATCGGCGCGAAGCTCTATGTTGGCGAGGGTGATCCGAGGGGGCCCTATGTGTCGCCGCTGTTCGGCGACCTGACCGGTCTGCCGCCGCTGCTCATCCAGGTCGGCGGGGGTGAGGTGTTGCTCGATGACGGCATCGCCATCGCGCACAAGGCGCGGCGCGAGGGCGTGGACGTGACCTTCCAGGTCTGGCCGCACCAGACCCATGTCTGGCACTGGTTCGCAACCGAACTCGAGGATGCCGCCGAGGCGATTGGCGCGATCGGTGATTATATCAAAGCAAGGATGGACTGAGCCATGTCAACGACGCCGCATTCCGCCATGCCTGACGCGATGATTGATAGTCCAGATGACGCGGCGGGCGGGCGATTCGGTTCGGCCTATCTCTATTATCTCGTCTTTATCTTCTTCATGACAAATTTGCTGAGCACGATGGACCGCGCTGTGCTGCCAGTGCTGGTCGAGCCGATCCGCAAGGAATTTGGCATGACAGACAGCCAGGTCGGCTCGCTCAGTCTGGCATTTGCGATCTTTTACGCGATTTTTGGTCTACTCCTCGGGCGACTGACCGACACCTGGTCGAGGCCGAAGCTTCTCGGCATTTCGATCGGCTTGTTCAGTATCGGCACCATGCTGACTGGTTTCGTGCAGAGTTTCATCCAATTGTTCATCATGCGCACCAGCGTCGGGGTGGGCGAGGCGGGCAGTCTTCCGGCCTCCTATTCGCTGATTGGTGACAGCTTCAGGCCGCAGCATCGCGCAAGTGCGATGGCGCTGATCCAGTCGGGGCTGGGGATCGGATCGACGCTGGGTCTGGTCTTGGCCGGCGTCTTGGCGCAGTCGCTTGGCTGGAGGAATACTTTCATTGCATTCGGCGTGCCGGGGCTGATACTCGCCTTGGCGATCCTGTTGACCATCAAAGAGCCCGGGCGCGGCAGGTTCGAGCGAGCACCGGCCTTAGTTGAAGGGCAGTCGAGCCTATTCGACACAATCAAAACGCTGGCGTCGAACCGAACCTTCTCGTTTATCGCGCTTTCCTATTCGGTGACGACCTTTGGCATTTATGGCTTGGGCTATTGGATCCCGGCGCTGCTGATTCGCAGTTATCAGATGTCGATGCGCGACATCGGGCTGGTTTACGGGTCGATCGCGGGCGGCGCGATCGTCGTTGGGATGTTGGTTGGCGCGGTCGTCGCAGCCCCGCTGCTCAAGGCAGACCGGCGCTGGGAAATGTGGATGCCGGGGATCGTCAACATCCTGGTCACCTTTAGCTATATTGCGGCCTTTTCGGTCAACTCGCTCACCCTCACACTAACCTTTGTCGGGATTTCAACCTTTCTCCTTGGCTTCACGGTGGGGCCTGCCTCCGCATCGATTCAATCGACGGTGCCCGCGCGGATGCGCGGCGTGGCGGTGGCGATCACCATGTTCATCTCGGCATTTGTCGGCCAAGGGCTTGGACCCTGGGGCATCGGCCTTGCCAGCACGGCACTAAACCCGGCTCTGGGGGACGGGTCACTCAAGGCGGTGCTGCAGATTGTGCCGCTGGTGTTTATCGTTGGTGGCATCCTTTACTTCATGGGCGCGAAAACATTTCATCGTGACCGGGTCGATTGATCCTGCGAGCATCGGGGGAGCGCGATAGATGGCGGTGATGTCGATGGCGGCGGTGCTGAAGACGCACGCCGATGCCAATCCAGACCTGCCAATGATTACCTGTGAAGGGCAGAGCATTTCGCGACGCGATTTCGACCTGAGCACCAATCGCCTGGCGCGGGCGTATCAGGCGATGGGCGTGAGCGAGGATGATCTCGTCACCATCGCGCTGCCCAATGGCATTGAATTCTATCAGGCGGCGGTGGCGATCTGGAAACTCGGCGCGACGCCGCAGCCGGTGTCGGCGAAACTGCCCGATGCCGAATTGCAGGCGATCGTCGAGCTGGCCAAGCCAGCTCTGATCGTCGGCACCGCGCGCGCGGTGGTTGGCGGGCGCGCGCATGTGGCCGAGGGGTTCTTGCCCGCGCCCGACACTAGCGATGCGCCGCTGCCCGACAAGATTACGCGGCACTGGAAGGCCCCGACATCGGGCGGCAGCACCGGCCGCCCCAAGCTGATCGTCGCCAAGAGCCCGGCGGCGTTCGATCCCGACGCGCCGTTTATGGGCATGACGCGCGATCAGGTGCAGTTGGTGCCGGGGCCGCTCTATCACAATGCGCCCTTTTCGTTGTCGATGATCGGGCTGTCGCGCGGTCATCATCTGGTGGTGATGAAGCGCTTTGATCCGCAAGAGGCGCTGGCGCTGATCGAGCGGCACCGCGTCGGCTGGGTACTGATGGTGCCGACGATGATGTCGCGGATTTCGCGGCTCGACCCTGAAGTGCGCGCGGCTTTCGATATCTCGTCGATCGAGACCCTATGGCATATGGCCGCCCCGTGCCCGGCGTGGTTGAAACAGGCCTGGATTGACTGGCTGGGCCCGGAGAAGATCTGGGAGTTGTATGGCGGCACCGAGGCGCAGGGGACGACGCTGATCCGCGGCGACGAATGGCTGGAACACAAGGGATCGGTCGGCAAGCCGCTCGACCTGTTCGACATGAAGATTCTGGGCGAGGACGGGCAGGCGCTGCCGGCGGGTGAGATCGGCGAAATCTATATGCGGCCCAAGGCGGGGGCGGGGACGACCTATCATTATGTCGGCG